>JBEAVX010000882.1:0-3514 GCA_041160755.1 Pseudomonadota bacterium | reverse complement strand
TGCTCGGCGTCGAGGCCCTTGAGGTTGAGCGCGATGCGCACGCGCCAGGTGGCGGACGAGCGCCAGTACCCGTAGAGGACGAGGCGGTTCATGGGAGGCTCCAGGGCGACGGGGCCAGCTCTGTAACCGATCCCGCCGCGCGGCATCTCAGCGTCAAATCAAAACCCACCCCCCTCGATGGAGGTCTCATGGTCACCCTTCGCCCGTCCTCTGCCCGCGGTCACGCCAACCACGGCTGGCTCGACAGCCACCACACCTTCTCGTTCTCGTCCTACCAAGACCCGCGCCACATGGGCTTCGGCGCGCTTCGGGTCATCAACGAGGACCGCGTGATGCCCGCCATGGGCTTCGGCACCCACCCCCACCGCGACATGGAGATCGTGTCCTACGTCGTCTCTGGGCAGCTCGGGCACAGAGACAGCATGGGCAACGGCTCGGTGATCTTGCCGGGCGAGGTGCAGCTCATGAGCGCGGGCACCGGCGTCACGCACAGCGAGATGAACCCGTCGAAGACCGAAGGCGTTCACTTCTTGCAGATCTGGGTGATCCCCGCGAAGACGAGCACGACGCCTCGGTATGACCAGCGGGCCATCCCCAAGGTGGAGAACGGCCTGTCGCTGTTGGTGTCGCCGGACGGCGCGCAGGGCTCGGTGACCATCGGCCAAGACGCGCGCATCTGGCGGCTGAACCTCCAGGCGGCCTATGACGCGCGGCTGCCCTTGGCGCCGGGGCGTAAGTCGTGGGTGCAGGTCATCCAGGGCGCGGTGAGCGTGAACGGCGTGGCGATGTCCGCTGGGGACGGCGCCGCGCTCACCGAGGAGCAGGCCGTGGAGGTCGTCGCCAGCCAAGAGAGCGAGCTCTTGCTGTTTGACCTCAAGGCCTAAGGCCTGGGGCGCCGCGTCTGTGGCGGGTGCTGGCCGAGGGGGCTATGACAGCGGCCATGCACCCACGCGGCGACTCGGCCCCCCTCATCGTCCTCGGCACCATGAACTTCGGGGCGCGCACCCCGGACGCTGAGGCCCGGCGCGTGATCCAGCGCGCCGTCGAGCGCGGCGTCACCCACTTGGACACGGCGAACGCCTACGCTGAAGGCGCCTCAGAGCGCCTCGTCGGCGAGGCGCTGCGCAGCTTCCCCGAGCTTCATGTGGCCACGAAGGTCGGCATCGGGACGATGCGGGGCCCCGCTGAAGGGCTCTCCCGGGCGCGTCTCGCCGTGGCGATCCCTGAGAGCCTCGCGCGCTTGGGGCGCTCCAGCGTGCCGCTCCTCTACCTGCACCAGCCCGACGCCAAGGTGAGCCGAGATGAGGTGCTCGACGGCGTCGAGGACGCGCTGTCTCGGGGCTGGATCGGCGCCTGGGCGCTCTCGAACCACAGCGCGTGGTCGTCTCTGGCGTTGATCTACGCCGCGGAGGCCCGGGGGCTGCCGCGCCCGGTGGCCGGTCAGATGCTCTACAACACGATCATCCGGGATCTGGAGCACGAGTACCTGAGCTTCGCCCGGGCGACGGGGCTCACCACCGTCGTCTACAACCCCCTCGCCGGGGGCCTGCTCACCGGCCTTCACCCCCGCGAGGCGGCCTTGCCCGGCACGCGGCTGGCGAAGAACCCCACCTACCAGCGGCGGTATGGCTCGGCCCGGCTGCGGGAGCTCGTGGACGAGCTGCGGGGTGTGGCTGAAGCCGCCGGGATCACGCTCACGGCCTTGGCCTATCGGTGGCTCGTGAGCCAGCCCGGCGTTGATGGGGTGCTCATCGGCCCGGGGACTGTGCGACATCTGGACGAGGCCTTAGACGCCCTTCACGCGGGGCCACTCTCGGACGAGGTCCGCCGTGAGGCCGACAAGGCCTGGAAGGCCTGGCGTGGGACGGACGCGGTGTATGCCCGCTGACGAGGCGCTGCTCGGCGCAGAGACGCTCTCCGAGGACGCGCTGGCCGAGGCCCTGCGCGCGTTGGCCACAGACGGCTACGCCCGCCTCGGCGTCTGTGTGCCCGAGGCGGCGCTCGTGGCCCTGCGTGACCGTGTGGACTCCTTGCTCACCCAGCCGGAGCCTGTGCCTGGCCTGTTCTACCAGCTCGACGCGGCGAGCGGTCGGTACGAAGACTTAGAGAGCGGTCGTGGCTGGGAGGGCCCGAGCCTTCGGTATCGAAAGGTCGAGAAGCTGGAGCGTGACCCGCTCTTGCGGGCCTGGATCTGTCACCCGCTCAACGTGCAGCTCGCTCGGGCGGTGTACCCCGACGCGCGGCGGGTCACCCTGTACCGGGCGATCTTGATGAACAAACCCGCCGATGGGGGCACGCCCCTGCCTTGGCACCAAGACGGCGGGCGCTTCTGGGGCGTCGACCGCGACCCGAGCCTGCAGGTGTGGCTGGCGCTGGACGACGCGCCGGTCGGCGGGGGATGCCTGGAGGTGCTCCCCGGCTCGCACCTTCGGGGCCTCGCCACGCCGCTCGGCGGTCTGGTGCCCGCGCCCCAGGTGGCCGAGGCTGAGGCCGACGCCCGGGCGGTGGTGCTGCCAGCCAAGGCGGGGGAGCTGGTGTTGTTGCACAACCACGTCTGGCACCGCTCCGGACGCAGCGCGACGGGCCTTCCACGGCGGGCGCTCTCGGCCTGCTACATGCACGGCGACACGCGGTGCCAGCGCAAGAAGGCGAAGCCGAGGGACTTCTTTGAGGTGTGGGCGGGGTGAGGGGCCTTGTGTCAGTCTCTCTCCGTCTCCTGGGCGTCTGGAGGCGCCGCTTGACGCGGTGGTGACGGTGCGCTGGCCGTCAAGGAGCGCCGCTTGGCGTGCCGGTGACGGTCGCCAGGGCGTCCGGAGGCGCCGCTTGATGTGCGGGTGACGAGCGCCTGGGCGTCAGGCAGGCCCCGCTTGACGCGCGGGTGACGGTCGCCAGGGCGCCTAGGAGCGCTGATTGTTGAACACCCAACGCTCTCCGGGGCGCCAAGGAGGTCCGCTTGACGCGTGGGGGACTGCCGATGAGTTGCCAGCGTGGGCCCCGCGTGCGAAGATGTGCGCTCATCCGCCGTCACCCGGGCGCCCATGTACATCCGAGAGCTGTCCATCCGTCACCTCAAGCGGATCTCAAGCCTTGAGCTTCAGTTTCCGGGGCCCATCACCGCTCGGCGAGGGCAGCGCGCGCATGTGCCCTGGACGGTGCTTATCGGGGAGAACGGCACCGGAAAGACGGCGATCCTCCAGGCCATCGCGATGACGGCGGCGGGGGGGCTTCTGGTCAACGGCCTCGTCGGACGCAGCGTGGGCTATCTTGTCGATCTTCGGGGGGACGCGCCGATGGAGGTCGACGCGCTGTACTCGTTGCCTTCCGCGCTGAAGAGGGGGCGTAAGCCTAAGACACCCGGTCTCGCGGATCTTTGGTCCGACAACGAGCGTCTCCGTGTGCGCTCGAGGGTGACACTAATGCCCAGGGCGTCGACGATCTTTGGGAGCTCTGGGTACGAGCTGGATGGCGCGCCCCTGAGCACCGCCGGGGCGGACCCGCTCAACCTCGTCCGGAG
>JBEAVX010000005.1:0-2930 GCA_041160755.1 Pseudomonadota bacterium | reverse complement strand
CTGTCCAGATCGTCCGCGACGCCGTCTGCGTAGCGATCTGAGCGGCCCACCGCTCGTTGGGGCCTGACGGGGCGGTCAACCCTGAAGATCGTCAGGTGATCGGGGGGCTCCAAGGATCGTGCGCGTCGGGGACTCGGCCCGATCCCTTGCCCGACGTGCTCAGCGCGGCGAGGTGCGCCCTGATGCTGTACGCCATCAGTAACACATGCGTCACTGAACGACGGGTTGGTGCTATTCTTGTCGTCTTTGCCACGGAGTGCGGTGGTGCACCGCGACGACCACATCCCGACTTCAGGACTCCGCGAGACCGCGTCAAGCGGCCGCGGGACCCTTGAGGAGCAGCTCGGGCTCGCCTTTGTCTACAGCCCAGACGCCATCGTGCTCGCTGAGCCGAGCGGACGTGTGCTGTGTGGCAACGAGGCCGCCCGGCGCCTGGGCGTCGAGGGTGATCTCACGCCGCTCGTGGGCGGCGCCGATCGTCTCGCCGCGCTGCTCGTCGGGGAGCCGCCGTTCACCGGGCGCTGCACGGGGCGCCTCGCGTCGGGGCGTGTGCTTTGCGTGAGCGCGGCGCGCGCGCCGGAGTCCCTCGCCCACGGCGCGCTCCTCATCACCCTGCACGACGTCAGCCAGAAGGTCATCGACGAAGAAGAGCACGCCGCGAGCCAGTACGGCGTGGCGTTGGCGAGCGTGTCCGCCGCCGTGGCCAACGAGGTGAACAACCCCCTGGCCGTGATCCTCGGGCGCGTTGAGCTGATCCGCGCGGTGCACACCGCCGAGAGCCCGAGCTTAGACACCCAGCTCTCGGTGGTCGCCGATCACGCCGAACGAATCGCCGCCGTCGTCCGCAGCCTGCTCACCTTGGGGCGCGCCAGCGGCCTGGGCCGAGAGCGCATCGTCGTGGCGCCGATGGTGGAGCGTGTGGTGGAGGGGGTGCGTCGCCGGGTCGGCCAGGCCGAGGTGTCGCTGAACCTGATGAGCCAAGACGCCGTCGTGGTCGGTGATCGAGAGCAGCTTGAGCAGATCGTCTCGGCGTTCTTGTTGTGCTCACCTTCGGTCGTGCAGCGGCGCGGTCGGGTGGAGCTGCGGGTGCTCGTCGCCGATCGAATGCTGCGCCTTGAGCTTCACGACAACGCCCGCGCCTCGACGCGGGGCCTCCATGACCTCGCCCGGGCCAGCTTCGGCGGCACCCTGGAGCCCGTGCCTGGCGTCGGCCTCTCGCTCCTCGCGGCGGGCTGGTGTGTGCGCCAGCACGGCGGCCGGGTGCTCCCGCCGGAGTCCTCCGCCCGTGGGCAGACCGTCGTCGTCGAGCTGCCCGTCGAGGAGCCTCGGCCTCGGGCCCGGGCGGCGGCGAGCCTGCTCATCGTGGCCCAAGGCAACGAGCTGCTCAACGAGGTGCGCGCCCTGCTCGCGGGGGAGCCCGTCGAGCTTCGCGCCGCGGCCACGGCGGACCACGCGCTCCGCGAGATTGAGCTAGAGCGTCCCCTCGCTGTGCTCACCGCCGCGCAGCTCTCGGGGCGATCGGGGCTCTTGCTGCGCCGGCAGATCACGCGCCGCTGGGCTGACCTGGAGCGAAAGATCGCGATCATCCACGACACCCCCCAGAACGACATCCCGGGCGTGGTCGTCCTGACGCGCCCCTTGAGCCGCGACGCCCTCGTCTCGTTCATGGTCGGCTGAGAACTCGCGGGTCTGCGCCTTCGCGATCTTGTCAATCCAGGGTAAACTCCCCCGCGTGAGGTGATCATGCGGCCCATCCCCGTCGCGCTGTTGCTGCTCAGCGCGTGCTCCGACCAATCGCTCAAGTCCATCAACGCCAGCCCCAGCGTCGAGATCGTCTCCCACGAGGACGGCTCTGAGGCCCTTGAGGGCTACGTCGTCTCCTTGCGCGGCCGCGCGAGCGACCCCGACCACCCCGTGACCGACCTCATGGGCGTGTGGCGCGTCGAGGGCGAGGAGGTCTGCGCGGCCCAGGCCGTGGACGAGCTCGGCGGGCTCGCGTGTGACGTCGTGTTCTCCGAGGGCGAGTCCATCGTCACCTTAGAGGTCACCGACCCCAAGGCCGCGACGGGCAGCGACGTCGTGGAGCTCGTCGTCATCCCCACCGAGGCCCCCACGGCGAGCATCCTCTCGCCCCTGGACGGCCAGCGCGGCTACAGCGACACGAAGCTGCGTTTTGAGGGCCTCATCCAAGACGCAGAGGAGACCCCAGACCAGCTCGTCGCCGTCTGGGAGAGCGACATCGACGGCCCCCTCGATCTCGACGCCACCGCCGACCCCAGCGGGCTCATGCTCGCGTTCGGGACGCTCTCTGAAGGGGAGCACGCCTTGACCTTGACCGTCGAGGACAGCTCCGGGCGCACAGGCCGGGACGCGGTCTTGATCACCGTCGGGCCGCCGAACTCCGCCCCGTCCTGCGGAATCACCGCGCCGCTCGACGGCGACGTCATCGTGCTCGGCGACGGGGTGCAGCTCGTCGGCCAGGTGGACGACGTCGACATCGGCGCCGACGCGCTCAACGTCACCTGGAGCTCCGACCGCGACGGCGCCTTGGGCGGCAGCGTGCCCGACTCCTCGGGCCGGGTGAGCCTCAACGCCGCCGCGCTCAGCGCGGGCACCCACCAGATCAGCCTTCAGGCGACGGACGAGCTGGGCGAGATCTGCACGGCCGGGGTGAGCCTGCGGGTGAGCCAGGCGCCGAAGGTCGCGATCAGCGCCCCGGCGAGCGGCAGCCAGGTCAACCAGTCCCAGAGCGTCGCGTTCACGGCGATCGTCTCCGACGCTGAAGACCCTCCCACGGCGCTCCAGCTCACCTGGGAGAGCGACCGCGACGGCCTCTTCGCCTCCGTCGGCGCGGACAGCGCCGGGCTGAGCACCGCGCTCGTGAGCACCCTGAGCCCCGGCGCCCACGTCGCGACGGTCACCGCCACGGA
>JBEAVX010000003.1:0-2783 GCA_041160755.1 Pseudomonadota bacterium | reverse complement strand
GGCTGAGCTCCAGCACCGCTGGGGTGCCCGCGCCTTCCAGGTGATCGGCGGCGGCCTCATCAGCGGCTTGGATCTCCGCGTCGGCGATCTCCTGCTGTTGGCCCCCGACTGGGTCGATGGCGATCTGGTGATGCTCTCGCCGCGCCGGTTTGGCCGCCCGATGTTGGCCCGCATGAGCCGCAAAGGCCCCGTCGCCGAGCCCTCCGGCATCGTCGCCAGCCACGAGCGCTGGTCGGTCACGGGCCGCGTGGCCTTGTGGGTGCGCCCCGAGCCCCAAGGCAGCTCTCGCCTCGTGCACCTGCCCGAGCGCCCCCAAGAGGAGCTCCCGCTGGCCGCCGAGCCCGCGCGGGTGGCCCCGGCCGCCAGCCCGGCCTTGCTGTTGGCGTTCGAGGCCGACGCCGCCCCGGGCGTCTCCAAGCTCCTCGCCCGCCGCCTGCCCGGCGTGCGCGCCCTCGACGCCCGGCGGTTCCTCGTCACCGGCCTGCCCGCGCTCAGCACGGCGCCGATGGCCCTCGCCGAGTCCCTCTCCGCCGAGCTCTGGGGGCGCTTCCGCCTCTCGGCCCGGGTGATCGTCGCCCCCAGCGCCGAGGTCGCCGCGCGGCTCATCGAGCGCCTCCCCCCTGGCGCCATCGCCTCCTTGGACGGCGAGCTTCACCTCGGCGAGCCCGCCCGCGCCGCCCGGCCCGACCGGGTGATCGAGGCGAAGCCCGCCCGCGAGGAGTCTCCCCGGGCCTCAAGCCCCCAGCTCGGCCTGTGGAGCGCGTAAGCGGCCCCGGCGCGCGCCTCGGGTTAGCCAGAGGCCATGCGCGCCTTCGCTGAGCTGCTCACCGTCCATTACCCCGTCCTCGGGGTGCTCCATCTCCCGCCCTTGCCCGGCTCGCCGAGGCCCTCTCCGGGGCTTGAGGCCATCCTCAGCGGCGCCTTGCGTGACGCCGAGGCCCTCGCGGAGGGCGGCGCAGACGGCGTCATCGTCGAGAACCTCGGCGACGCCCCGTTCTCCGGCGACGTGGTCGAGCCCCACGTCACCGCGTGTCTTGCGGTGGTGGCCCGCGAGGTGCGTCGGCGGTTTGGTGACCGCCTCGTCGTCGGCGTGAACGCCCTGCGCAACGACGCCTTGGCCGCCTTGGGCGCCTGCGCGGCGGCCGAGGCCGGCTTCATCCGGGTGAACGTGCTCGTCGGCGCGATGGTCACCGACCAAGGGCTGCTGCAGGGCCGGGCGCGGGACGTGCTGCTCTATCGCCAGCGGGTCTGCCCCCAGGCGGGCGTGCTGGCCGACGTGCTCGTCAAGCACGCGAGCCCCTTGGGCACCCCAGATCTGGTGCAGACCGCCCGCGACACGTTCCTGCGCGCCGGGGCCGACGTGCTCATCTTGAGCGGCAGCGGCACAGGCCAGCCGACGGACCCCGCGCGCCTCCGCGCCGTGCGGGAGGGGGTGCCCGAGGCGCCGCTGTGGATCGGCAGCGGCGTGAGCCTCGCCACGGCGCCGACCCTGCGTGGGGTGAGCACCGGGGCGATCGTCGGCACGGCGCTCCACGAAGACGGCGCCTTGAACGCGCCGCTGAGCCGCGCGCGGGTGGAACAAATGGTCGGGGCGCTCAAAGATCGGTGATCCGGTGTCTGCGGCCCGGCGTCTGTCTGGGTGAGCTGCCGCGCTGAGCCATCCTCATGGCCTGTTCGCCGACACAACCCGGGATTCGTGGAGGGCCTCGCCCTTCGCGCTGGAGGACTCTGTCTCATGCGTACTCGTGCATTCTTGTTGGCCCTCTCCGCCCCCATCGTTCTGGCCCTCGCCGCGGGCTGTGACAAGGACGAGCCCGTCGTAGACGATGACGGCGACGGCTACACCACCTTGCTCGACTGTGACGATGAGAACTTCGACGTCAACCCCGGCGCCACGGAGCTCGTCGGCGACGGCATCGACAACAACTGCGATGGCTTCATCGACGCCATCGACGGCGACGGCGACGGGTGGTTGGGCGTCGGCCCCGGCGAGCTTGACTGTGATGACACCAACGCCGACATCTACCCCGAGGCCCCCGAGCTGTGTGACGGCCTCGACAACGACTGTGACGGCAGCATCGACGACGGCGTAGAGCTGCCGCTCTATTACGCCGACGCCGACCGCGACGGCTTCGGCGACCCGGCCACGAGCGTCGAGACCTGCACGCCCCCCGAGGGTTACCTCGCCGACGCCACCGACTGCGACGACACCAACCCGGCCGTGCGCCCCAGCGCCTCGGAGCTGTGCGACGAGCTCGACAACGACTGCAACGGCGAGATCGACGACGGCGCCTTGGACGCCAGCATCTACTACCTCGACAACGACGCCGACAGCTTCGGCGACGTGAACCAGCCCATCGAGACCTGCGCGCCGCCGCTCGGCTACACCGACGTCGCTGAAGACTGTGACGACGAGCGCCCCGACGTCTTCCCCGGCGCCTTGGAGCTGTGCAACAACGACGTCGACGACGACTGTGACGGTGTGCTCGACGGGTGTTTTCAGGACCTCTCCGACGCTTGGCTCCGCCTGGACGGCCCCACCTCTTACGCCTCGGCGGGCTTGGCCTGGTCTGTGGCGGGTGACGCCGACGGGGACGGCCTCGACGACCTCTGGGTCGCCGCGCCCTATGAGGACAGCGCCGGGACCGACGCCGGCGCGGTGTGGCTCGTGCGTGGGCCCTTCGCTGAGGGCGCGCGGACCATCGGCGAGGACGGCGTCGGCTTCACCGGAAACGCCGATGAGCAGCTCGGCCGCATGTTGACCGGCGACGTCGATCTCAACG
>JBEAVX010000905.1:0-5470 GCA_041160755.1 Pseudomonadota bacterium | reverse complement strand
CGCTGAGCGTGAGCCCGGCGGGCGGCGCGGACGGCGCCTGGGCCGCCGAGAGCAGCATCCCCAACGGCAAGGTGAGGCCCAAGAACGCCGCGAGGGCCACCCGCACCAAGGCGCCCCGGGTCGGCAGGCCCGAGAGCGCGCGCTCGACGACCTCGCGGTCGGACTCGTCAACGGCGGGGGGCGCCTCGGCCCGGGCGATGAGCGCCTGATCGTCCTTGAGCTGGTCGGCGAGGCGGGCGCGCCAGTGGCGGAGGCCCTGCTCGACCTCGGGCAGGCGCCGCAGGCCGGTGTCAGCGCCCAAGGCGCCGTCCAACAGCGCGCGCAGCGTGCCCCGGACCTCCTGGGCGGCGGCGGCCTCGGCCTGCCGCGCGGCGCCCAAGGCGTCATCCAAGGAGGCGTGGGCGCCCCGGGTCGGCGCCGCGGCGACCTGGGGCGCGAGGAGCGCGGCGTAGGTCGCGGACAGGCTCTCGGCGTCATCCAGGGGGCCGACGGTGATCTCGACGGGCAGGTGGGTGTCGGCGCCAGCCAACGACGCGGCGGCCTTTCGCACCCGCTGGGCGGCGTGGCCCTCGGTGAGCGGGGTGAGCCAGCCCTCGCCGCGCAGCGCCTCCAGCGGCGACTCCGTGGCGGCGAGCTCTCCTGGGGGTCGGTCGAGCCGGGCGCAGATCAGGCTCAGGCCCTCCCACGCGGCGCGCCAGGCGGCGTAACGAAGGGTGCGGGCCTCGGGCAGATCCAGAGACGCCAAGGCCAAGAACCCGACGGGCCCCTCGCCCGGGAGGGGGTGCGCGAGGCGCTGGCGAAGGTCGTCTTCAGCCTGGAGATCGGGGTCGGTGGCGGCCTGCACGAAGCCCGCGCAGGTGTTCACGACCTCCTCCGGGGTGAGCACCCCAGCGCGGGTGTGGGGGCTCACCAGCCACACCCGGGCCAAGAGCGGGTAGCTCCCGGGCCGCTGGCGCTGGCGCAGGACGAGGCCCAGGCGCTCGATGGCCTCGACCCCGGCGGCGCCGGAGAGCGGAGGGGCCAAGGCGAGCAGGTGCAGCGTCGCCGTGCGCTGGGCCTCGGGGGCGTCTTTGCGGAAGATCACCCCGAACCGCTCGGTGACGACCTTCGTGCAGGCCGCGACGGCCGCGGCCAAGGCGCTCGGCGGCCCGTGGAGCAGATCGCCGAACAGGAACAGGTTCAGCCGGGGCTCACGGCGATCTTCAGCGGCCCGGCCCGCGCGCAAGAGCGCCTCCAGCGCCGGGACAAGCTGTTCGGGGAGCTCTTGCGCGGTCTGTGGGCTGAGCACGGCGAGCTCAGTCACCCCTCGGGCCGCCCCCTGCTGAAATCGCTCCAGCACCTCACGCCCGAAGGGATCAAGCCCCAGGAGCACCGCCGCCGCCCCTTGGGCCATAAGACTCAGCCCTCGACGGTGAGGAGCAGAGCTTCAACGGCGGCGCGCTCCTCCTTCAAGAAGGCGAGCTCGGCGTCGCGGCCTTCAGCCACGGCGTCGGCGTAGAGCTCCTTGAGGCGACGGCCATGGGCGCGCACGTCCTCGGCGAGCTTGGCCTTGGAGGCGCGGTCGGCCCCTTGGCGGCGCCAGGCGTCTTTGGCCTCGGACTCCAGATCGGCGCGAAGCTCACCGTCGAGGCTGCGGAAGCCCACGAACGCCGCGGCGCGATCCTTGCCCAGAGGCCGCTGGCGACCGGCGAAGCTCCAGGCCCAGCCGCCGTCTTCGCCGCGCACGACCTGACCGAACATCGCGCAGAGGGTGAAGCCGCGCACCTCGTCCGAGCGGCTCGACTGGGCCTTGGCGGCGGCGCGCTCGGCGTCTCGGCGCTCTTCAGCCCGGCGCATCTCGACGGGGTCGAGGTTGGGCAGGCCCGGGGCCTTCTCCCAGCTCGCCTCGATGTGCAGCGGGTACTCCCGGCGCGGATCCGCGTACACGGCCTCGTAGGACGGCTGAAGCTCGCTGCGCACGTTCTTGTAGAAGTAGAGCGGCACGCCGAGCAGGGCCCGGTAGAGCACCAACGAGTCGCGCTCCTCCCAGCCCGGCACAAAGTTGAGCCCAGCGACGGCGCCTTTGAGGAGCTGGCCGAGGCTGTCGGACTCATCCGAGGCGTACTGCGAGGCGAGCCCGGCGTAGAAGATGTCCGCGGGCACGACGGTGGGGTCGTCGCCCCGGCTGCGGTCGATGTGGGCGAGGAGCACACACTCCGCGGCGAGGCGCTTGAAGCGGTCCTCGACGCCGGTCAGCACACGCGACTTGGGGATGGCGCGCAGGGCGTCGTCGAGCTTGGAGGTGCGGCGGAGCTCATCCCAGTTGGCGCCGCTCTCCAGGAGCGCGACGTAACGCTGCTCAAGCTCCAGGCCGGTGCGAAGGTCGAGGCCCATGTCCTCCAACGCTTGGCCGAAGACGCCCTCCGCGACCCCTTGCAGGCGCTCCTTGACGACGTTGACGATCTCCGCGGCGTCCCGGGAGCGCACGCGGCCATCGGGGTCGCGGGCGGGCTGGAAGGCTTCAGTGACCACGGCGAAGATCTTCGCCGGGTCGTAGAAGCTGCCGCGGTCGAGCTGGTGGTCGTAGAGCAGGTTCCACAGGCGCTCGCGGCGGCGGTCGTCGCGGAGCACCTCGGCGTCGAGGTAATACTGGGCGATGTCGCTGTCCGGCCAGGCCGCAGGATCGCGGCGGAAACGCTCGGCCTCGGCGGTCAACAGGCGGCTCTGCTCATCGGCGATCTCGGCGACCTTGCGGTAGGACGTCAACATCGCCCCGGCGACCTGGCGCAGCTCGGCCTCGAAGGTCTTCCAGAAGCCCCGGCGCAGGTCATCCCGCAGCTCCTCGCCCCAGGACCGCACCTGATCCAGCGCCTTTCGTTTGGCGGCGTTGAACGCCTTGTTCTCGGAGTCGAACACCTTAGAGAACACGCCGGGGCTCGCCGCCCGGGCGAGCTCTTGGTCCAGCCGCGTCTGGGTCTGGCGAAGCTCGGGCGCGTCGAGATCTAGCGGCGGTCCAGCCTCGGCGCCGAGGTACTCACCGTCCGCCGCGTCTTCAGTGGGCGTGATGAACGGCTCGGAGAGCAGCTTGATCAAGAACAGGCGCTGGGCGATGGGGTTCACCTCCAGCTCTCGGAAGAAGCCGCCGAGGAGCCGCCCCGAGCGCAGGTCGCCCAAGGTGGCCTCTAAGTGCTGACCGCGCACCTTGCCCCGCGACTCCGCATACTCACGGCGCAGGGTGGCGACGGCGTTTGAGACCGAGGGGTTTCCGGCGCTGATCGACGTCGGCGCGGGGTCGCCCAAGGTGATGAGCTCATCCAGACGCCCGAAGATCTCGCCGAGCTTGGCCGCGAAGCCCGCGCGCAGGCCCACGCCGCCTTTGCCGGTCTGGTTGTGAACGGCGGTGAACACGCCCTTCTCTTCAGCGGCCTCTTCGGCCTGGGCGCGCCAGGCGACATAGCCGACAAACTTCTCATCGACGCGGCGGTTACGCTCCTCGGGGTCGAGGCGCTGAAAGGCCGGATCACCCCACGGAACGCGGAAGTCGGGGTGCTCGCCGCCAAAACACAGGTACTCGCCGAAGGCCCGGGCGACATAACGCCGGGCGCTGTAGCGCAGGATGTCCCGGCGGGGGAGCTGCAAGAGCGCGGTGCCGAAGCTGCCGTAGTGTGTCGAGAAGTGCCCGAGCGCCAAGGTGCGCTGGTGCTTCTCGTAGTTGTCGTACTCACCGGCCTGGGCGCCCATGAGCGGCGAGAAGATCTGGAGGTACGAGGCGTCCGCGATGGCGTGCTCGTACTTCTCGATGCTGAGCGCGTCGGGGCGGTCAATGATGTAGGTGATGGCGAAGGGGCGGGTCTTGACGAAGCGTTTGGACTCGTCCAAGGCGCCGGGATCGTAGTGGAACTCCAAGGAGTCGGAGCCGCCACGATACGCGAGCTGGCGGTTGAGGTGCTCCAGCTCCTTCAAGGCCGCGTAGCCGTTGGCGGCGATGTCTTTGTGGAGGTGTTTGCGCACCTTGTCCAAAAACGTCGTCGGCATCGACAAGACCGCGCTCACCTGGGCCCGGCCCCAGCCCGCCTCATCGACCATCTCTTTGAGCAGATAGCCAAACGGCAAGAAGCCGCCGGAGCCGGTGCCGCCGGCCACCGAGGCGTAGAGCATCACCCGAACGCAGCGGTCCTCGTTGTCGCGCCAGGGGTCGTCCCGGCGGGTCATCTCCGAGAGCATGTCGCGGATCTTCGCCCGGATTCGGGCGCGGTCTTGCTCAAGGTTGAAGTAGAGCTTGAGGCGGCTCTCGATGCGGATCTGCCCCGCGCCGGGCGTCTCGCCGCTGCGGGGGGTGTAGTCCTCGGGGAACCACTGGGTGACGAGCTTGTCCTCGTGCAGCTCTTGGCGGCCGCGTTTGCGGTCGACGTAGGCCCGGGCGTCGAAGTTGGAGATCAAGAACCGGCAGTCCGGCGACACGTCGCGCAGGGTGTCCAGGTCGCCCTTGTTCGTGTCGATGGCCAAGAAGTGCGTGAGCGCCTTGATCCGGTCCCAGTGGGGGTGACGGCGCAGGCGGCCCGCGAGCTGGTTGATGATCTTGCCGCCGTTGCCGCCCAACCCCACGAAGAGGGTCGGCTTAAACAGCTCACTTCTGAGGAGTCCCATCGTCCGCTCTCCCGCTACCCAAACTTGATGAACAGGCCGCCGGCCCTGTATATCACGCCGGACAGGTGGCCTTGGCTGAGCGCCTCGGCGCTGAGCGCCTCGAAGCGTGAGGTGCGCCGGTCCTTCACCTCCAAGGCCCCGCTCGACCGGAACACCGTGGACCCGCCGGGCCCGGCCTCCAGCACCAACACGGCCTTTCGGGGGTTTCGGATCATGTTGCCTTCGCCGTCGATGCACAGCCGGGCGTTGCGGTAGAAGCCGCGTTTTCCGCCGGGCTGCTCCTCGATGACCAAGGACGGGACGCGACGAAGGTCGGCCTCTTTGGAGGCGACCCGCACGACGAGGGCCGGGTCAAACTTGTGCGGGCGCAGCATGCCCACGAGCACGAAGGCGATGGTCAACGCGCCCAAGCCCAGGGCGAGCTCTACCCACCAGCAGCGCAAGAAGCCCGCGGCCTTCACCTGAAAGCCCAAGGGCACGGTGACCGCGCCAGAGGCGTAGTGGGCGTGGGCGCCGACGAGCCGCACCGCCGCGCCTTGGCCCGAGGCGTCGCCGCAGCACTTGGCCGAGGTGACGCAGACCTCGTAGCGCTGGGGTTGGCCCTTCTGGCCGTCTTTGAGGGTGGCCTCGCTCCCGGCGACAGGCTGGCAGCTCACCGTCACCCCCGCCGGGGCGCCAAGCCCCTCGCAGAGGATCGCGACCCGGTCGGCGTTCTGAGAGGCCGCCAGATCGAGCACGCCGCAGCGCCTCACCTCACCGCGCTCGGCCTGCCAGGCGCCGAGCTCCAGGGGGTTCGGGCTCGGGCGCAGGGTGAGGTCCAAGAAGCCGTCCACCAAGGTGCCGC
>JBEAVX010000880.1:0-3270 GCA_041160755.1 Pseudomonadota bacterium | reverse complement strand
CCGCCGCACCCGCCACAGTCGTCGTTGCAGATGTCTACACAGATGGCGTCCCACTGTACGTCACAGCAGTAGGGATCGACGGCGCAGGCGCAGGACTGGCAGTCGCAGCTCGCGCAGCCCGCGTAGCCGAGGGTCTCGACGCAGCCGTTCCCGGCGCCGCCCACCTCCGGGGGCTGGCAGGCGCCGTAGGTCGCCTCGAAGGCCAGGGCCCCCTGAAAGTCTGTGCCGTCAAAGCCCGGCTGCGCCTCGCGCAAGAACGCGCCGAGGGCCCCTTCAAGGCGCAGGAGCGGGTCATCCCCGGCGAGGAAGGGCTCGGGCTGGGCCCAGCCCATGCTGTCGTGCACGCTGCGCATCAGCACGCGGGCGGAGTGGCGGTGAACCAGGTCGCCGGGGCCATTCCCGCGCCGCGTGGGGTCCTCCTCCGAGGGCGTCCAGGGGTTCACCACCGGCTCCATCCCGTACAGATCCGCGACGCAGCTCTGCGGCGCCCCGGCGTTAAACAGAGGGTCCGTCGTCACGTCCACGAGCAGCTCCCGCAGCGACCAGCGGGTCTCGACGAAGCGCGCGGTCAGCGCCTCCAGCCGGTCGCGCTGGGCGGAGTTGCGCGGGAAGTAGGTGGCGATGGTGAGGCGCTCGCCCGTGGCCTCCCGCCACACCTGGTCGGTGATGTTCTGCGCGACGAGCCAGGCGAAGGCGTCGGGGCCGTCGGGGACCTTGTCGTCGCCGAGCACGAGGCCGCCGCTGGCGAGGGAGTCTACGCCCTGCTGCAAGAACGCCTCGACCTGCCACACGCTCCCGGCCTCGCCGAAGGCCTCGATGAAGAACCCCTCTTGGCCGAGGAGGTCTGTAGACAGCGCGCTCGGCGGCGCGAAGCGGCCACAGGCGCCGTCGATCCCCCAGGGCGCGATCACCGCGGCCTCGCCGGTCATGAGGTCGGAGTGACGCCAGATCTGGTCCGCCGTCGCCTCGTCGATCCCGAAGCTCACGCCGTAGAGGGCCTGCTCAAACATGCCTTGGACCGGCCAGTGGTGGTCCTCAGCGGGGTCCGCGGCGTCGGTGGTGCTGTAGGCCGAGTTGTGGCACCCCATACAGACCATGTCGCGGTAGAGGTAGGTCTGACCGAAGGTCTCGCCGAAGGCCTGGCGGCGGGCCTCCTCCAGCTCCTCCGGGCCGACGTTCGCGCCTTGCACCGGGCGGTTCATCCGGGCGAAGAGGTTGACCCGCCACGGTCCCGAGAGGTCGTCGGCGATGAGCGCCGAGCGTGACACGTCGGCCATGTTGAAGGCGCCGGGGTACGCCGCGCCGTCGGCCGGGGTGACGGCCAGCCACCGGGCGAGCTCCCCGGCGTCGTCGGGCAACATCGGCGCCCCGAAGCAGGCGGCGTAGCCACGATCGCCGGTGCGGGCCACATAGAGCAGATCCGCGATGAGGCTCTGCCAGCGGTCGACGTAGGCCGGCGCCGCGGTCATGGCGCGCACGACGACGTCGCGGCCCTCGTCCCGCGCGACATCGGCCCAGAGCTGCACCTCGTAGGCGCCGTGCGGCTTTCGACCCCACAAAAGCGGCATGACCCGCTCCACCCACACCTCGTCCCCGGCGTCACACACCTCCGGGAGCGGCTCGGGCGTGACGGGATCCTCCCCACAAGACAGCAGCAGCAGGGCGAGGATCAAGCGCGCCTCCCGAGCACGATCTCGTTGAGCCAGGCGAGGCCGTCCTTCTCGACGTGCTGCTCCCGCAGGTCACCGATGGCGAAGCTCTCTTGGGTGAAGGGGTAGATCCCCATGGCGGCGAGCACCGCGGCCCGGGACTCGATGGGCGTGACGTAACGGTCGGCCCAGGCGGTGGGACCGATCGCCCCGACAACGCCCGCCTGCTCCTCGCCGATGGGGCCGCCGATCAGCACCGTGACGTAGCCGTAGGGGTGGTGGTTCGTGCCGTCCCCCGAGCCTTGCTGCACAAACGGCGTGCGCCCAAACTCGGTGTTGAGCACGATGAGCGTCTCATCCAGGTCGATCTTGCTGGGGTCCATCTCGCCGGGCTCGTTGGTGATCGAGACCAGGGACTTGAGCATCGACGAGAGGTTACGCGACTGATCCTTGAGGTGATCGGTGTGGGTGTCGTACCCGCCGCCGCCTGTGGCGGGGATCAGGCCGCCGTCGACCACGTTGACGTAGCGCGCGGGCACGACGGGGTGGGTGAGGAGGTGGGCCGCCATGTTGAGCCCCATGCGTGTCGTGTCGATGTCGTTCTGGGAGCCGCAGACCTTGTTGGGCTGCCGGGCGAGGAGCTCGTCGGGGAACAGGGCGCGCAGGGCGTTGGCGTCGCGCAGCGCCTCCAAGGCGAAGCTGTGATCGTTCAGGCCCGAGGAGCGCACCATGACGCCGTCCGCGCTGTAGCGGGTCTGGGCGGCGAGGGCGTAGTGGGCGAGGAGCGCGTCATAGGCCTCACGACGATCCCCGAGGATCTCCCGGGCGAGCTGGGCCGGGAGCTCGGACTCGGCGGTGATGCGCAGGTCGAGGGGGCGGCTCGCGCCGGGGTGCAGGCCCACGGCGGAGGCGCAGCTCAGATTGTCGGTGGAGATCTCGGTGTCGGGGTACAGCACATACGAGAACGGCACCCGGCGTGCGCTGTGGTCACGCTCCTGGTGATACCGCTGCACATGGGCGCCGAGGCCACACAGTCGCGCCGAGCCCAGCCGCATCCCCGAGAGCGCGACGGGGATGGCGGCCTCATGGGGCTCCAGGTCGTGCCGCTGGACCAAGATCCGCATCCGCGAGAGCATGTCGGGCCGCGCCCGCAGCGGCGCGAGCCAAGGGCTGAGCTTGACCTTCATGCCCAAGGCGTCCGTGGCGAAGGGCAGCAGCGACGAGTCGGTGACGCCGCAGGCGCTCAGGCGATCCTCATGGCGGCTGGCGAAGAGGTGCCACTGCTCGTTCGGGAAGCGTGGGTCGTCGGGGCGACCATACTCCTCGACGACGTAGAAGCTCTCGAAGGGGCCGAGCCCCCCATACAAGAAGACCTCCAGCACCTTCTCGGCGCGCACCCCCTTGGGCAAGAGGAGGCCGGAGGCGGTCTTGTCGGGCCCGGCGCCCCAGCTCTTGGCCCACGAGCGCTGCCCGGGGAGCAGGCTGAGGCCGCCGAGGGCGGCCGCGGTTCTGAGGAGGTCTCGACGGCGCATGTGCCCAAGATACGGAAGGTTTTTTCGGCCCGCAACGAGGGCGCGAAGTTGACGATCTCTTCGCAGATGCCGATGAACACGGGCTGCTG
>JBEAVX010000873.1:0-2613 GCA_041160755.1 Pseudomonadota bacterium | reverse complement strand
GTGGTGGCGATGCGCACGGACTTCTCGGCCTTGGCGCTGTTCTCCCCTGAAGAGAAGACCGGCGCCGACGGCCGGGTCTCCGTAGACCTCAAGCTCCCCGACAACCTCACCCGCTACCGGGTGATGGTCGTCGCGGTGCGTGGTGAGCGGCAGTTTGGCAGCGGCGAAGGCGCGCTCACGGCCCGCAAGCCGCTCATGGTGCGCCCCTCGGCGCCGCGCTTCTTGAACTTCGGCGACACCTTTGAGCTGCCCGTCTTGGTGCAGAACCAGACCGACAGCGCGATGGTGGTCGAGCTCGTCGTGCGCGCCCACAACCTCGGCCTCGACGGCCAAGACGCGGTGACCCCCGCGGCGGGTCGGCGGGTGACGGTGCCCGCGAACGATCGTGTCGAGGTGCGGATCCCGGCGGCGGCGCGTCGGGTGGGCACGGCCCGGGCCCAGGTGCTCGTGGTCTCCGGCGGCGCGAACGACGCGGCGACGGTGGAGCTGCCGGTGTACACCCCGGCGACGACGGAGGCCTTCGCCACCTACGGCGTGCTCGACGAGGGCGCCGTGCGCCAGCCGGTGAAGGCGCCGAGCGGCGTGTGGAAGGAGGTCGGCGGCCTGGAGGTCACGACAGCCTCGACGGCCTTGCAGTCCCTCACCGACGCCTTCATCTACCTGGTGAAGTACCCCTATGGCTGCGCCGAGCAGGTCGCCTCGCGGCTGCTCTCGACGGTGGCGCTCAAGGACGTGCTCGCGGCGTTTAAGGCCGAGGGCCTGCCCCCCGAGGCCGAGCTTCAGGCGGCGATGGCCCGGGACGTGGAGCGCCTCGCCCAGCTCCAGGCCGGCGACGGCGGCTGGGGATTCTGGCGGTCCAACGAGCGCTCTTGGCCCTACACGACGCTCCACGTCACCCACACCCTGGTGCGGGCGAAGGCGAAGGGCGTGGCGGTTCCCGAGGACACCCTGCGCCGGGCGCTGCGCTACGTGGACAACGTCGAGCGGTACATCCCGCATTGGTACTCTGAAGAGAGCCGCCGGGCGATCTTGGCCTACGCGGTCTATGTGCGGCATCTCGCCGGCAAGAACGTGGGCGACGACGCCCGGGCCTTGGTGCGGCGCGGCGGCGGCGTCGAGGGCCTGAGCATGGAGGCCCAGGCCTGGATCCTCCCGGCCTTGGCCGCGGGCAAGGATGATCAGTCCGTGGACTTCATCCTGCGCCACTGGGGCAACCGCGTCGAAGAGACGGCGGGCGCGGCGCACTTCACGACGTCATACGCCGACGGCGCCCATGTGATCCTGCACTCCGATCGCCGGGCGGACGCCTTGATCTTGGAGGCCCTGCTCACCGTTCGGCCCAACGACACGCTCATCCCCAAGATCGTCACCGGCCTCCAGGCCCACAAGAAGGCGGGCCGCTGGGGCAACACCCAAGAGAACGCCTTCGTGCTGTTGGCGTTGGACCAATACTTCCGCCAGGCCGAGTCCAAAGAGCCGAACTTCGTCGCCCGGGTGTGGCTGGGCGAAGACTACGCCGGGGAGCGCACGTTCAAGGGCCGCACCACGGAGCGCGCCAACCTGCTCGTGCCGATGGAGGAGGTGGTGAGCTTCGGCGCTGGCGACCTCACGCTCTCCAAGGACGGCCCGGGGCGGCTGTATTACCGCCTCGGCATGAGCTACGCGCCGACGGATCTGTCCTTAGAGCCCTTTGAGGCCGGCTTCTCCGTCACCCGCAGCTACGAGGCCGTGGACGATCCCGACGATGTGCGCCTGGAGTCCGACGGCTGGCACGTCAAGTCCGGCGCCCGGGTGCGGGTGCGGCTCACCATGGTCGCGCCGTCCCAGCGGGCGCACGTCGCCTTGGTCGACCCGATGCCCGCCGGGTTTGAGGCGATCAACCCCGCCTTGGCCACGACGGGGGATCTCCCCGATGACCCCTTGGCCCAGGCCGCGTCCTCAGGGCCCTGGTGGTTCTGGAGCCGGACCTGGTACGAGCACCAGAACCTCCGTGATGAGCGCGTCGAGGCCTTCGCGAGCCTCCTCTGGGCGGGCGTCCACGAGTACAGCTACCTCGCCCGGGCCACCACCCCCGGCGCGTTCGTGGTGCCCCCGGCGAAGGCTGAAGAGATGTACAGCCCGGAGACCTTCGGCCGCAGCGGCACGACGCGGGTGTTCGTCGAGTGACGATCTGAGGCAGAGACGACGACGCCCTCCAGCCAGCGTGGTTGGAGGGCGTCTTCGCTCTGCGGGCCGCGTGGTGATCAGCGCTTCTTTTTGCCGCCCTTCATCGCCTTGGAGCCCTTGTTGGCCGGGGCGCGGAAGCCGGGGCGCGGCGCGGCGTCCGTGGGGCGGGACAGCGGGTTGTCGGGCAAAGAGATCTTCGCCGTGCGGGCCTTGTCGGCCTCGGGGGTCTCAGCGGGGGTGGTCTCGTCAGCGTCGGACATGGGGACTCCGGTGGGGAGAGGTTGGACCTCGACTGATCACGCGGGAACTGGCGGGTGTCAAGGCGCGCGGCCCGTCACCGTGAGGCCCGCGGGCGCGGCGCCGAGCTCAAAGAGCAGGCCGTTCTGGTCGAGGCCGACGGCCCACAGCCCGGCGGAGAGGATCGGGCGGCCATCGTTGGTCTCCGCG
>JBEAVX010000874.1:0-6073 GCA_041160755.1 Pseudomonadota bacterium | reverse complement strand
GCCCACCAAGGTCACGTCCGCGCCGAGCTGCTCGGCGAGGGCCTCGAGCTTGGGCCGGGAGGGGCCCTCGCCGACGATCTCCAGCGGCCAGCCCAAGGCGGCGGCGAGGCGCACGGCGCGCTCGACCCCTTTGAGCGGGTTCAGGCGGGCGACGACGATGAGGCCTTGGCCTTCAGCGCGGGGGAGCTCTGACGCCGCCGGGGCGGGCATCGGCACCGGGCGACCTTGGCCGCCCAAGGCCCGGAGCCGCGCCGAGAGGAAGTCGCTCACGGGCAGACACGCCGTCGCGACGCGCAAGAGCCGAGTGAGCGCCTCCGGGGGCGCGTGAAGCCGGGTGAGCTCGGAGCCATGAAACGCCACGCCCACCTTCACCCCACGCGCGGCCGCCCAAGGCCCGAGGAGCGCCCCGGCGGGCCAGGTCGAGAACAGCAGGCGATCTCCACGGCGCAGGCGCCAGCCGACCTGGGCGGCGACCCACTGCGCCTGCCACTGCCCCCAGGAGCGCCCGACCATCCGCACCACCGGAAACGGCAGGGCCGCGTCATACGCCCGGGTCTTGGGCGCGCTGCGTGTGTACACGACGACCTCCGCCCCGGCGCCGACCAGGGCGCGGCCCAAGTCTTCTGCCCAAGAGGCCACGCCGCCGTCACGCTCCGGCGGAAAATCAACGCTGACGAGGTGAACCTTCACCCGGGGCGGCTCCCTGCTCCCGCCGAGCATACCGCGGTGAGCGTCGAGGTGGACGTACCCTCGACGATCACCGCTGTATCTCACCGAGCGCGGCGAGGACGCCCTCGACGCCGAGCGTCTCCATGCAGGCGTGATCGCCGATCGGGCAGCGCGGGCCGCCAAAACGTGCGCAGGGACGACACGGAAGCTCCACCCCCAGCGCCCTGCCCTGCCCCGCCCACACCCAGAAGCCGTCTTCAGGCGTCGTGGGGCCAAACAGCCCGACCACGGGCACGCCGAGCGCCCCGGCGAGGTGCATCAGGCCGCTGTCGTTGGCGACCATCGCCCGGCAGCCCACGAGCGCGCCGAGGGTGCGCTCAAACCCACGCTCCGCGATCTGGGTGAGATCCGCGCGCCCGGCGCCTTCAGCGATCCGCGCCAAGAGCGGCGCCTCGGCCTCGCCGCCCAAGAGCAGGATCGGGCCCGGCGCCTGTCGCGCCAAGGAGACCCACCGGGACTCGGGCCAACGTTTTGTCGCGTGGGCCGCCCCGGGCGCCAGGGCGAGCGCGCCGCTAGGCGACGACGGCGGACCCCTCATCCACGGCGTCGGGCCGACCCGAACCCCCGCCGCCGCCGCGTACCGCTCGACGACGTTCTGTGGCGGTGGCGCCACCTTCAACATCACCCGAAGGCGCCGCCTCAGGGCGTACTTGGTGATTCGAGAGGTTGATTGGTTGACCAATCCACAAACAAGCTGGCTTCGTATCGAGCCTTGTAGGTCGATCACCCGGTCCACGGCGGGCAGGCGCCGGGCGAAGGCCCAAGGCGACTCCCCTGGCGTGAGCGCCACGACCTCACGCACCCCCTCAAAACGCGCCACCACCGGCGCGAAGGCGGCGGAGGTCCCGAAGACCACGTCCCCCAACGCCGCCGTCACCCCCGCGGCGAGCACGACATCCCCCAACGAGCTGAACCGTAAGACGAGGACGCTCACCGCCGCTCCGCCGCGCGCACCGCCGACAACACCGTCTCTGGCGTAATCTCTAAGCAAGGCACGCCGGGGTACGGGCAGCGCTTCTTGTAGCAGGGGCGGCAGGCCAAGGCGGGGCCCTCCACCGCCACGCTGCCCGCCGGGCCCGTGCGCGCCGGGGCCGTGCTGCCGTAGATCACCACCGTCGGCACCCCCGCCGCCCGGGCGAAGTGCGCCACCCCCGAGTCGTTCGAGACGAGCGCCCGCGCCCGTCGTAGGCTCGCGGCCAAGGTGGGCAGCGGCAGCCCCGCCCGCACCGTCCCAGGCCCGTCCCAGCGCTCCCCCGGGCCGACGTAGACCACGACCGGTCCAGGGGCGGTCTCGATGAGGGCCTCAAAGCCCCGCCACATCACCGGGGCGCCAGACGGGCTCAGGGGGTTGAGCGCGAGGTGGCCCTCGGGCACGTCTACGCCGAGCTCATCGCCCGCTCGGGCCGCGTAGTGAGGCGCGCCCTCGACGGAGAGCCCCAAGCGCCCGACCAAGGCCGCGTACTCGTCCGCCCGATGCCCCGGCACAGGCTCCACCACGTCGGTCAACAGCGCGCCGCGCCAGTCTGCGCGAACCCCAACCCGCCGGGGCACCCCCCGGGCCTCCCACGCCGCCCGAAAGCTCGGCGGGAACAGCACGGCGACCTCGGCCTCAGGCGCCTTGCCCCGGGGGATCACCGCCGCGTCGAGGTCGCGGTAGAGCGCCCCTCCCCAGGCCGGGGCGGCGATGATCAGCGTCTCGCAGGCCCGACGCAGCGCCGTGAGCGCGGGCAGGGCCATGACCCCGTCGCCGAGATGGTTCGGAGCGCGAGCGTACACCCGGCCAAAGCGCACGGCGGACTCCACAGGAGGGTGAGGCGCGCGCCGCCCTTAAGGCACGAGGTCGTCGATGCGCTGGCCACCGCCCAGAGACTCCGGCGGCGGGATCTGCAGCGCCCGCAGGGCCTCCAAGGTGGCGAAGCGCGCGGCGTAGATCCGCATGCCCAGGCTGAGCCCGAGGGTGAGCCCGGCGGAGAGGATCACCACCGGCGCGGCGGTGCCGGCGAAGAACAGCCCCAAGGCCACGCAGCCCAAGAGCGCGCCCGCCGTGGCGAACCACGACCAGCCTTGCAGGGCCACCCACAGGCCGCGCAGCTCGCCGAGGAGCTCGTCGTCTTCTGCCCGGGCCTCGCCCCGGGCCTGGCCCATGAGCACGGCGCCGCCGCGTAGGTCGCCGCCGCGCACCCGCAAGAGCGCGCGGAGGATCGTCACCGGGAACAGCAGGCGGCCCCCACGCGCGGCCATCTCCAAGGCGGCGGAGGCGTCCTCAGCGCGACCTTGGCGCAGCCGCGCCAGGCCGACGTAGTAGTGGAAGACGGGGTCGGTCGGCAGGTAATGCACGCCGATGAGCCCGGCGGCCTCGCAGGAGTCATAGGCGCCGACGGACTCGGCCACGACGGCGGTGGCCAAGGCGACAGGACGGCGGAACGGCCCGCTGGTGAGCGCGTCCTCTAGCCGCTTGAGCGCGCCCATGGAGTCGCCGCTGGAGAGCATCCGCAGCGCGTCGGTGTAAGGGTCTTGCCGCGCGCGCTCGGCGGCCTCCATCATCTCAAGCTGCTCTTCTTGCTCGGCGATGGCGACGCGCTCTTTCCATTGCTCCAAGGCGTCGTTCGGCGTGCTCGTGCCGCTGAGGATGAGGCCGCAGTCGGCGGTGTGGTGGAACGCGACGACGCTCTCGACCAGCTCGCCCTGGGCCACCCGCAAGAGGCGCAGCATCGCGAAGAACGCCTCGCGGCCCTCGCAGGCGCCGTGGTGCTCAAAACGGAAGAGGTAGAGCAGGTTGGAGCGCTCGGCGTGGTTGAGCTTCACCCACCACATCTGGTAGTGCTCGTCGTCGTGGACCCAGACGATCTGCAGCTCGTCGAGGTTCTCCTCTTCCTCGAAGTAGCGGCGCAAGAAGGCCGCGACCTCTCCGGCGAGGGGCCCCACCTGCAGGACCGGGCCCTCTTGGCTGCGGATGCCCGCCCAGCCGTACCGCGCGAGGTACGACTTGCGGAGCTGCTCAATGCGCGCCCGGCAGTGGTTCACCTCGGCGCGGGCGACCTCTTGATCGGGGTAACGGCTCATGGCGCTGGCGATGCGCCGCTGGTAGAGCCGCACCGAGGCCTCGAAGCTGTAATGGCGCACGACGCCGTCCCGGCTGACGATCTCAACCGGAAACTCCACGAGCTGGTTGTAATCTTTGCTCGTGTAGCGTCGGAGCTTTTTCGCTTGTTCCATCCGCTGGCCCTTGGGATGACAAAGATAGCACCTCCGGGCCAAGACTGACGGGCAGATCCCCACGCTGAGGTTGAACGAAATAGACGCTACACTGATGACGTAGCCCTCCACAGCAGACGGCGTGACTACGCCTGGAGGCGATTCTGGCTCTGCGACTTCTTCGAGCTGAGACCGACGAGAGCGACCTCATCGCCGCCGCCGCGCGGGGCGACGAAGAGGCGCAGTCGGCCTTGATCCAGCGCTACACCCCCTCGGTGTACCGCTTCTGCGCCCGGATGCTCCGCGACGACGAGGACGCCCGGGACGCCGCCCAGAACACCCTGGTGAAGGTGATCCGCAACCTCCACCGCTACGATCCCGAGCGCAAGTTCTCGACCTGGGTGTTCGGCATCGCGCGCAACACCGCCATCGACGAGCAGCGCCGCCGCCGGTTCACCACCGAGCTCGGCGACCGGGATCTCGCCGACACGCGCTCCTCGCCCCTGGAGGAGACCTCCCGCCAAGAGCGCGCCGAGCGGCTTCACGAGGCGCTCGGCCAGCTCCCGCCGATGTACCGCGAGGTCCTGGTGCTCTACCACTTTGAGCACTTCAAGTACCAAGAGATCGCCGAGACCTTAGAGCTCCCCCTCGGCACCGTGATGAACCGCATCTTCCGCGCCCGGCGTCGTCTCCGTGAGCTGTATGAGGCCGCCGAGCTGCCCGAGGCCCCCGGCGTGCACGGCGTCGTCGCTGGGGCAGGAGGTTAGGATGCACGTCCACGATGACCTCTTGCGCCGCTTCGTAGACGGCGCCTTAGACGACGAGGTGGCCGCGAGCGTCGCGATTCACCTCGACGCCTGCAGCCGCTGCGCCACCCGCGCGGCCACGCTAGAGCCCCTCGCCTTGGCCTTCGCCGCCGTAGACGACCCCCTCGTCCCGGCCGACCTCTCCCACAGCATCGTCGAGGCGATTCACGCCCCGCCGGTGCCCGTCGTCGAGCCCACCTTAGGCGCCGAGCTGGCCTTGGCCTTGGCCTTGGCCGCCGCCGCCGCGCTCCTCGTCGTGGTCACCGGCGACGGCCCCGCGCTCATGGTGGACGCCGCCGCCGCGATGGGCGGGGCGAGCGCGGCGTTCGGCGCGTTGTCCTTGGACCTCGTCGATCCCGGCGCGGCGCTCCTCGGGCTCAGCCTCGGCGCGGCGCTGTTGATGGGCCTCGGCGCCACCCGAGATCTGCTCGGGCGCGTGTTTAGCCCCGGCCGAGTCTAAGATGTGGCTCACCCTGACGCTCGCGGCCCTCGCCCAAGAGGCGCCGCCCGAGGAGGCTGCGCCCAAGCTGGCAGCGCCCGTCGCCGACGAGCGCCCGATCTCCCTCTTGGATGACCCCGTCCTCACCGACCGCGAAGAGCGCATGTTGGTGATCATCGAGCGCCAAGGCGCGGAGCTCAAGGAGCTGCGTGATCGGGTCGATGAGCTGGAGCGGGCTCCACGGAGCGGCCAAGAGTTCGGCGTCGGCAGCGTGCAGGGCGAGCCCGTCATCGTGCGTGTCGGCGAGGTGACCTCCAAAGCGACGAGCTTCGGCGCCCCGCTGCTCGTCTACGGCACGGTCCGCGGCGACGCGGTCGCCTTTGGCGCCGACGTGATCGTGTACGACTCCGGCAAGGTGACCGGCGACGCGGTGTCCATCGGCGGCGAGGTCCACGTCGAAGAGGAGGGCCGCGTCTTGGGCCGGGTGATTCACACCTTGGGCGACCCCGAGCCCCGACGCCACCACGCGCTCTGGCGCAAGCTCAGCGCGGCCTTCACCTTCGGGGCCTTGGGGCTGCTCGGCCTCGCGCTGTTCCCGCAGCAGGTGCGAAACGTCTCCGACGCGCTCCAGCAGGCCCCGCTCCGGGCGCTCATCGCGGGCTCGGCGTTTGGGCTGCTCGTCGGGCTCTCCAGCGTGCTCTTGGTGCTCGTCGTCGTCGGCATCCCCATCGCGGCGCTGCTCGTGCTCATCACGCTGGCGGCCTTGGCCTTGGGCGGCGTCGCGCTGTGCCTCTCCTTGGGCGAGGCCCTGCCAGCGCCCGAGCTCTCCCGCCGCCGGGGCCTCGCGTTTCTCGCCGGGCTCGCCATCGTCGTGTTCGTGGGCTCCTTGCCTTGGGTGGGGCCC
>JBEAVX010000809.1:0-2854 GCA_041160755.1 Pseudomonadota bacterium | reverse complement strand
CCTCCACACCCCAGAGGTGACCCCATGAGCGCCCCGCTCGTGCTGATCGTTGATGATGAGCCCGCGATGCGCGCGTTCTTGACCGCGCTGCTCACCGCCCATGAGCTGCAGGTCGTCACCGCGTCGAGCTGCCGAGAGGCCGATCTTCAGGCCACGACCCGGGCGCCAGCGCTCGTGCTCCTCGATCTGGGCCTGCCGGACGGCGACGGCATCGACTGGGTGCGTCGATTTCGGGCGTGGTCTACGGCCCCGGTCGTCGTGCTCTCGGCGCGGGAGCGTGAGCACGACAAGGTCGAGGCCCTCGACGCAGGGGCCGATGACTACCTCACCAAACCCTTCGGCGCCGGCGAGCTCATGGCCCGGGTTCGGGTGGCGTTGCGTCATCGCGCGACGAGCCCCAACACCCCGGAGCCGGTCTTTCGGGTGGGTGACCTGGAGGTGGATCGCGCCCGGCGAGAGCTGCGCGTAGACGGCGCGCTGGTGCCTCTGACCCAGACCGAGTGGAAGCTCTTGGAGCTGTTCACCCGCCACGCCGGTCGAGTGCTCACCCACGCCCAGATCCTGCGCGAGGTCTGGGGCCCCGCGCACCTGCGCCAGACCCACTACGTCCGGGTTCACGTTCACGCCTTGCGCCGCAAGATCGAGCGCGACGCGAACGAGCCGCGGCACCTCGTGACCGAGACCGGCGTCGGCTACCGTCTGCGCGACGAGCCCTGATTCCCGCCGCCCACCTCGGCCTAGCCGGTTAAGGAGCCCGCCCTGGAGGTGCGCGTGGCGTGGATGAAGGTGCAGTTTAAGGAGAAGGAGGCCTGGGCCGAGCTTGGCCCTGACGGCCAGCTCCTCCTGGTGAAGAGCCGGGTGAACCTGCGTTACTCCGAGGCCGCAGGCGCGAAGATCTACTCTGGCAGCCCCACGAACGTCGGGCGGGCCTTCGGCGCGCCGGTGGAGCTCCCTCCGGGCGTCTCGGCGGACGCGGCGCCGGCCCCCGCCGGTCGTGGCAGCGGCTTCGGCAGCGCCGGGAGCCGCACCGCCGCCCAGGCCGCCGCCGCCTTGGCCTCGGCCAAAGAGCAGGTCGCGGCGCTCGTGGGCACCCACATGGCCTTCACCGACGGCGCCTGCCGAGGCAACCCTGGCCCGGCGGGGGCGGGCGCGGTGCTCAAGCTCAGCGACGGCCGGGTCATCGAGGGCAGCCGCTCCTGCGGCGTGGCCACCAACAACGTCGGCGAGCTCACCGCGATCAGCCTCGCCGTCGATCTGCTCACTCAGGCCGGGGTGCCCGGCGCCGAGAAGGTCGTCGTGTTCACCGACTCCCAGTACGCCGCCGGGGTGCTCACGAAGGGCTGGAAGGCCAAGGCCAACCAAGAGCTCATCGCCAACGTGAAGGCCCAGCTCAAGAAGTACCCCAAGGCCGAGCTGCGCTGGGTCGCCGGCCACGTCGGGGTGCCCGAGAACGAGCGCGCCGACGCCTTGGCCAACGCCGCCTGCTCCGGGAGGCGCTGACCATGAAGGCCTTCATCGCCGGCGCCACGGGCGCCACCGGCCAGGTGTTTGTGCCCGAGGCCCAGCGCGCTGGCCTTGAGCTCGTCGTGCAGGTGCGCCCCAAGAGCGCCACCAAATACAGTGGGCCGCCCGCGCCGCGCCTGTTTGAGCTCAGCGACGCCGCCGCCTTGGACGAGGCCATGCGCGGCTGTGACGTGGCGATCTCGATGGTCGGCACGATGCGTAAACGGTTCGGCAGCGGCGACACCTACCAGGTCTCCGACATCGACAGCGCCCAGCAGCTCGTCGAGAGCGCCAAGCGGGTCGGCGTCAAGCGGTTCATCCTCTTGGGCGCCTTGGGCACCTCCACCGTGCCCGGCCCGTACTACGACGCCAAACGCGCCGCCGAGGCCATCGTCGTCAACAGCGGGCTCATCTACACCCTCGTGCGCCCCTCGGCCTTACACCGCGACGACCGCGACGGCGCCTTGCCGGGGTGGATGGCCTCGGTGGAGGCGATGCCAGAGCTCGCCGATCAGCTCAAGAACGTGCTGCCGATCCCCGTTCGGGTCGTCGCCCGGGCGATGGTGCGCATCGCCCAGGACAACCTGCACCGAAACGCCATCGTCTGTGGGCGCGACCTGTGGCCGCTCGGCGTGCCGTTCTGACGCGGCGCGCTCACTCCCAGCTTCGCCGCCGCCGCCCGACCACGGTGTGCTGAAAGTTGAGCTGTTTGTCTTCAGGCAAGCTCGTGCGGACGGGGAAGTCCTGCGGGCGCCCAGCGAGGAGGTCGTGGACGAGGAAGCCCAACAACGCGGCGTCCCAGGCGCGGTCCGTCGCGGTGTACTCGCCGGGGTCGGTGTTGACCCAGGCCTCGACCACGCTGGCGGACTCACCCTCGACGCTCAAGCGCAGCGCGTAGATGCAGGAGCCGGTGATCGCCCGGTGCAGGTAGAGCCAGCCGTCCTCATAGAAGACGAACCACTTGTCCTCGACGTCTTGGGGCACGAGGCCGTGCAGGAGGCGGCGGACCTCTTCGCCCTCAAAGCGTCCCTCTAGGGGCAAGGCCTCTCGTTGGGCCGGAAACGGCTTGATTCTCCAGCTCTCGCGGGTCGCGGGGCCTGACTGCGGCATTGGGTCGCTCCTCCTCAGCAGGCCCCCCTAACCGTTGGCGCGCCGGGCCGGGATCACGCTATGTTTGTGGACCCTTCAGAGGACACCGCCCATGAGCAGCCCCCTTCACGCCGCGCTCACCTCCGCCGCCCTCGCGGGCCTGCTCGCCGGGCTCACCGCCTGCGGCGACTCCGCGCCGACCACCCCCACCGAGGCCGCAGCCCCCGAGGCGCCCGCCGCGCCGACGGCCGCCGCGACCGAG
>JBEAVX010000794.1:0-3702 GCA_041160755.1 Pseudomonadota bacterium | reverse complement strand
ATCCAGGCCGTCGGGTCGAGGCGCCACCAAGGTCGGCAGCGCTGCAGATACGCCGCGTGGGCCCCGCCGCCCGCGCGCCAGAGCGTGTGTCCGCGCGTGCGCCCGAAGCCCATCACGAGGTCGTGCCCCCCCTGGGCCGCGCGCCCCGAGGACCACCACAAGCTCAAGAGCTTCACCGTCATGCCCAGACGCATCACGCGGATCCGGTGGAAGGTGACCCCAGGCTCGTCCTGGAGGTCGGGGCGGATCTCATCGCAGTAGACGTGTACGGCATGGCCGCGGCCATGCAAAAAACGCGCCAAACCCACCAAGAACCGCTCCGTCCCGCCGTGCTCGGTGAACCGACGATGCACCAGGGCGACGTTCATGGCGGCGTCGACGGGGGTGATGCGGGGGCGGCCCGCTGGGCCCGGTAGAGCCCCGCCCAGCGCATCGCCACTTGGGCGGCGCCGATCCAGGCGAGCTGCCAGCCCAAGGCGCCGTCGCGGAGCCCGCCGCGCAAGAACAGCGATGACACAAGATGTAGAATTGGGCGCAGCAGCACGTCGAGGAGCCCGGCGCGGCGGCCTCGGGCCAGAGAGACCTCCACGAACCGCGCGCTGTAGCGGCCCACGGTCACCATGTGCTCCTCCAGCGAGCGGTACGGCGTGTGCTCGATGACGCCGGGCAGCCGCGCGACGGCGCCGCCTCGGGCCTCCAGCCGATCGTGGGGATCCTCCCCCACCCACACCCCAGCCTCACGCCGCGCGAGGCGCAGGTGCCAGGCCGGGCCGAACACGCCGCCCTTCACCCGCTGGCCGAGGTAGTTGTTCACCCGCAGCGCCGAGAAGCCCACGACGCCCTCCGCAGGGGCCTGGAGCGCGGCGACGATCGCCTCGGCGAGCTCCGGCGAGAGGCGCTCATCGGCGTCTAAGGACAAGACCCACGGCTGGGTGGCCAAGGCCCAAGCGCGGTTCTTCTGGGCGACGTGGCCCGGCCAGTCGGTCTGCACCACCCGCGCGCCCAAGGACCGGGCGACCGCCACGGTGTCGTCCGTCGAGCCCGAGTCCACGACGATCACCTCGGACACGAACGGGGCCGATCGAATCGCCGCCGGGATACGATCGGCCTCGTCTCTCGTGATGATGATCAGGCTCAAGGGCGACATGGCCCCTCTTTACCCCGCGCGCCCCCTCGGCAAAAGCGCGGGGCCCCGAACGACGTGGAGTCCCCCGACATGGGCGTGAACGAAAGCCTCTTCTCCCCGGACTACCAGAGCTCCCGCGCCCGGTTTCGTGAGGCCGCCCGCGCCGCTGGGGCCCGGCAGCACAGCATCCCGCTCAGCGCCCGGGGCCCTCAAGGCGAAGACCTCTCTATCGACGTCGCCTGGATCGGCGCCGAGAAGCCGCGGGCGGTCACCCTGCATTGTTCAGGCACCCACGGCGTCGAGGGCTTCTGCGGCGCGCCGATTCAGCTCCAGGCCCTCAACCGCCCGCCGAGCCCGCCGCCCGACGGCGCGGTGATCTTCGCCCACGGCCTCAACCCCTACGGCATGGCCCATGTGCGCCGGGTGAACGAAGAGAACGTCGATCTCAACCGCAACTTCTTGCTGCCCGGCGAGGCCTACCAAGGCGCGCCCGAGGCCTACGCCGAGTTCGACTCCCTGCTCAACCCGCCGACCCCGCCCGGCCTCGACCTCTTCGCGCCCAAGATGCTCCTGCTCTTGGCCAAACACGGCATGCCGATGCTCAAGCAGGTGATCGTCGGCGGCCAGTACGACTTCCCCAAGGGCCTGTTCTACGGCGGCGCGCGGCTGCAAGAGGGCCCGCGCCTGTGGACGGAGTGGCTCCGCGCGCACCTGAGCGGCGTCGAGCGGCTGGTGTGTATCGACATCCACTCCGGGCTTGGCGAGTTCGGTGAGGACACCCTGCTCGTCGAGGCCGAGATCGGCAGCGCGCAGTTCGACCGCCTGCGCGACACCTTCGGCGAGCGCATCACCCCCTGGAACCCCAACGACGGCGTGGCCTACGCCATCCGAGGCGGCTACCCGTCCTGGCTCCCGGCCCAGCTCCCCGACACGCACGTCGACTTCATCACCCAAGAGTTCGGCACGACGATCCCCCTGCGCACGCTCTACGCGATGCGAGAGGAGAACCGCCTGCACCACTGGGGCGAACCCACCCCCGCCCACGACGTGAAGCAGCGGTTTCGGGAGTCCTTCTGCCCGTCGAGCCCGAGCTGGCGGAGCGCCGTCTTACGTCGCGGCGGCGCCCTGCTCTCCCAGGCCTTGGGCCTCACGTTCAACGAGGGCCCTGGCGCCTGAGCCTCCCCGCTCGGATCCTCCTCGCCTGCGCCGGGTTTGACAAGCGCTCCACGACCCCTTAAACGCAGTCGGCGCGGCGACGTAGCCAAGTGGTAAGGCAATGGTTTGCAAAACCATGTACCACCGGTTCAAATCCGGTCGTCGCCTCCATCAGACCCCTCACCTCCCCGGTGAGGGGTCTTTTTTTGTACCGACGCGACGAAGTTATTTGGGCGAAGGCGCCGCAACGGCGACAAGCTGGCGACCTGTGGAGCGAGCGCGTGTCAAGCGGCGCGCCCCCCTCCTCACCGATTACATTGGCGACCACGCCGCTGGGGCACACGACGGCCTCAGACACCACGGCCAAGCACCCCTGCGGAGCGTTCGAGCCCATGCTGCAAGAGAAGATGATGAACTTCGCCCTGTTGGGGGCGGAGTGGGTGATGTGGTTGCTGGTGATCCTCTCCGTGGTGTGCCTCGCCATCGCCTTTGAGCGCGGCGTCTACCTCTTCCTCAACCGCAGCAAGTCCGAGGATCTCAGCGCCGCGCTCTCCGAGTTCCTCAAGACCGGCGAGCTCCGCACCTTCTTGGGCCGCCTGGACAAGATCGGCGGCGTCGAGGCCCGGGTGCTCGCCGCTGGGGTCGAGGCCGCCGAGAGCGGCGTCGGCGCCGCTGAAGAGGCCATCGCCAGCACGCTCATCTTCGAGCGCATGAAGCTCGACCGCGGGCTCATCGTGCTGGGCACAACGGGCTCAAACGCCCCCTTCGTCGGGCTTTTTGGCACGGTGCTCGGCATCATCAAGGCCTTCCACGACCTCGCGCTGAGCCAGGCCGGGGCGCTGAGCGACGCCGCGAAGAACTCCGCCGAGGCGGGCAGCGCGGTCATGGCGGGCATCTCCGAGGCGCTCGTCGCCACGGCCATCGGCCTCATGGTCGCGATCCCGGCGGTCGTGCTCTACAACTTCTTCCAGCGCGTGATCAAGTCCACCTTGGGCCGGACGGAGAGCCTCGCCCACGCCGTGCTCGGCCGCATCAAGAGCCGCGCCCCCGCGGAGGCCTAAATGGCGGCCAAGCTCGGCGGCAACGACGACGATCCCATCGTCGACATCAACATCACGCCCCTCGTCGACATCATCCTCGTCGTGCTCATCATCTTCATGGTGACGGCCACCTACATCATGGAGCCGTCGATCAAGGTGAACCTGCCCGAGGCCGCCACGGGTGAGGCCACCGAGGCCACGTCGCTGGGCCTGCTCGTCACCGCCGACGGCACGCTCTACCTCGACGGCGTGGTCATCACCGAGCCCGCCCTGCGCGAGTTCATCCGCGCCGAGAAGGCCAAGACAAAAGACCTCACCTGCCTCATCGCCGCCGATGGCGGGGTGGACCACGCCCGGGTCGTGTGGCTCATCGATCTGGTC
>JBEAVX010000787.1:0-4902 GCA_041160755.1 Pseudomonadota bacterium | reverse complement strand
CGTCAGAATCCGCGTCCGCGTCGGAATCCGCGTCTGCGTCGGAGTCCGCGTCCGCGTCAGAATCCGCGTCTGAGTCAGCGTCAGCGTCAGCGTCAGAATCCGCGTCTGAGTCAGCGTCCGCGTCAGAATCCGCGTCCGCGTCAGAATCCGCGTCCGCGTCGGAGTCCGAGTCCGAGTCCGCGTCAGAATCCGCGTCAGCGTCCCCCTCCTCCTCGCCGCTGTCCTCCGGCTCGGGCTCAGGCGCTCCGCCCACACAAGAGGAGAGGAGGCTGAGGGTTAGGCCAGCGAGCAGCAGGCGGGTCATCGGGCGTTCCTTCGTGAGCGGCGGTACACCCAAGAGGAGCCCTCCACCCGCGCCTCCGGATCACCCACCGAGCCCCCTCCAAAACTTTCACTTGACGCGGACACCTTCGGGTTGCGACACTGAGCCCCCTTCCACGGAGGTGCCCGAGTTGACGACTCCGGCGACGCTCGCTGTCCAGTTCTCCCGCGTGTCCAAGACCTTCGGCGCTTACCGCGCCGCCCGAGAGGTCAGCTTCGAGATCCGCGCCGGAGAGTTCTTCTCGCTGCTGGGGCCGTCAGGCTGCGGCAAGACCACCACGCTCCGCTTGTTGGCGGGCTTTGAGCAGCCCGACGTCGATGGCGGCGAGGTGCGCATCACCGGGGGCGTGGTCAACGGCAAGCGGCCGTATGAGCGCGGCCTGGGCATGGTCTTCCAGTCCTACGCGCTCTTCCCGCACCTCTCCATCGAGCGCAACATCGCCTTCGGCTTGGAGCAACGCGCCGTTCCCAAGGGCGAGATCGCCAGCCGGGTGCGCCGCGCCATGCAGCTCGTGCGCCTCGACCCGGACACCTACGCCCGCCGAATGCCCGCCCAGCTCTCCGGCGGCCAGAAGCAGCGTGTGGCCTTGGCCCGGGCGCTGGTCGTCGAGCCGCCGATCTTGCTCCTCGACGAGCCCCTCGGCGCCTTGGATCTCAAGCTGCGCAAAGAGATGCAGGTTGAGCTCAAGGCGCTGAACCGCGATCTGGGCATCACCTTCGTGTACGTCACCCACGATCAGGAGGAGGCGCTCACGATGTCCGACCGCATCGCCGTGATGCGGGACGGGCGCATCGCCCAGCTCGGCAGCCCGGAGGAGATCTACGAGCGGCCGCGCACGCCGTTCGTGGCGAAGTTCATCGGCGAGTCCAACTTCATCGAGGCCAAACACGACGGGATCGTAGACGGTCGCGCGCGGCTCCTCCGCCCCGACGGCGCGGCGCTGTGGACGGCGCCGAACGAGCGCCCCACCGAGGCGCTCATCTGTGTGCGGCCCGAGCGCCTGCACCTGCACGCCCCCGGCGAGGCCCCGAGCGGCGAGAACCAGCTCGCGGCCACGGTGACCGCCTTGACCTACCGCGGCGAGAGCCTGCACGTCCGGGCGGCGCTCGCGGGCGGGGGCGAGGTCGTCGTCGCCGTGCGCAACGAGGGCCAGCTCAACCAGCGCCTTCGTTGGGCCGTCGGCGACGCGGCGGTGGTGTCCTGGGCCCCCCAAGACGGGCGGCTCTTGGAGGGTGACGAGTCGTGAGCGCGCTCAAGGCCCTCCGGCGCCGCGCCTTCACCTGGTTCGCTGACCGGCCCGTCGCGGGCACCCTGGGCCTGCTCGCGCCCGGGGCGCTGTGGCTCGGGGTGTTCTTTCTGGTGCCGCTGTTGATGATGCTGGCCTACAGCTTCATGGAGCGCGGCATGTACGGCGGTGTCGTCTACAACGCCACCGTCGAGCATTACCTCCGCTTCGCCGACCCCCTCTACGTCACCATCCTGGGCCGCACCCTGGCCCTCTCATTGACCTGCACGGTGCTGTGCCTGCTCCTGGGCTACCCCGTGGCCTGGACCATCGCGCGCAGCGGCCGCCTCAAGAACCTGCTCACCTTCTTGGTGGTGCTGCCGTTCTGGACCAGCTTCTTGGTGCGCACCTTCGCGATGATCTTCTTGATGCGCGAGTCGGGGCTGATCAACGCGGCCTTGATGGGCCTGGGGCTCATCTCCGAGCCGATTCAGCTCCTCTACACCCCCGGCGCGGTGCTCATCGGCCTCGTGTATGGCTTCCTGCCGTTCATGATCCTGCCGATCTACACGTCTTTGGAGAAGCTCGACCCGGCGCTCTTGGAGGCCGCCGAGGTGCTCGGCGCGCGGCCCACCGCCCGGTTCTTCCGGGTGATCCTGCCCTTGTCGATGCCCGGCGTCGTCGCGGGCAGCCTGCTCGTGTTCATCCCCAGCCTGGGCAGCTACCTCGTCTCCGACCTGCTCGGCGGCGCCAAACAGATGATGATCGGCAACCTGGTGCAGAACCAGTTCACCTCAGCGCGCAACTGGCCCTTCGGCTCGGCGGCGTCGTTCATCGTCATGGGCCTCGTGCTCATCGCCGTCGTGGCCTACCTGCGCACCCGGGACGATGAAGAGGGGGGCCAACGATGAGCCAGCACCTCCCGCCGCGCTGGGTCATCGCGCTCACCACCTTGGTCTACGTCTTCCTGCACGCGCCGCTGTTGGTGCTCGTGGTGTTCAGCTTCAACGACTCCAAGTTCTCGACGAGCTGGGAGGGCTTCACGCTGCACTGGTACGAGCGGCTCTTTGAGCGGGCGGATCTGCTCAGCGCGCTCAAGCTCTCCGTGGGCATCGGCGTGGGCTCGACGGTGATCGCGACAGCCTTGGGCACGCTCTTGGCCATGGGCCTCGCCCGGCGGCGTTTCCCGGGGCGGGCCTTTGTCGAGGCCCTGCTCTATGTGCCCGTGGTGACGCCGGAGATCGTCGTCGGCATCTCCTTGCTCATCCTGTTCGTGGCCATGGGCTTTCAGATGGGCGTCTCGACCATCCTCATCGCGCACGTCGCCTTCAACATCTCCTTCGTCACCATCGTCGTGCGCGCTCGACTGGAGGGCATGGACCGCTCGCTCCAAGAGGCCGCGATGATCCTCGGCGCGGACGAGTGGACGACCTTCTGGCGCGTCACCGTGCCCCAGCTCTGGCCGGGCATCCTCTCAGGCGCCTTGCTCTCGTTCACGATGAGCTTCGACGACTTCGTGATCACATCCCTCGTCTCCGGGCCGGGCTCGTCCACCTTGCCCATCGTGGTCTACGGCATGGTGCGCAAGAACATCGAGCCGACCATCAACGCCATCAGCGCCGTCATCCTCGTGGTGACCGCCTTGCTCCTGTGGTTCGCGGACCGCGTGGGCGGCGAAGAGGGCGCTCCAAAGGGCCATTAAGCGCCAATTCGCCCCTCGGGCTGACACGTCAAGAGCCAAACCTTCACCACCCACCCTTCGGAGCCCCCGATGTCCACCAAGACCCCCGTTCAGACGCTCGCTGAAGACCTCCAGCAAGGCCGCCTCAGCCGCCGCAACTTCGTGCTCCAGGCGCTTGGCCTCGGGGTGAGCCTCAGCGTCGTCGGCTCGGTGTTGACCGCGTGCAGCGGCGGCGAAGGTGAAGGCGACGCCCCGCCCACCCCCGGCGCCGATCCCGCCGCCGACGCCGACACCCTCGAGAAGGAGCTGCGCATCTACATCTGGTCGGACTACTTGGCTGAAGACACCGTGCCCAACTTCGAGAAGGAGTTCGGCGTGAAGGCCACGGTGGACACCTATGAGTCCAACGAGGAGCTCGTCGCCAAGCTGCAGTCCGGCGTCTCGGGCTACGACCTCGTCTGCCCCTCGGGCTACGCGATCACCGTGCTCAGCGCGCTCGGCCTCATCGAGAAGCTCGACGCCAGCCGCATCCCCAACCTGGGCAACATCGCCGCCACCTTCCGCAAGACGAGCTTCGACCCCAACGACGACCTCACCGTGCCTTGGCAGTGGGGCACGACCGGCGTGGCCTACCGCAAAGACCTGGTGCCGACGCCGCCGGACTCTTGGGCGATCTTCCACGACAAGGCCCAGGCCGGGAAGATGACGATGATGGACGACATGCGCGACGTCATCGGCGCCTGGCTGCGCTTCCGGGGCCACTCCTTGAACAGCAAGGACCCGGCCCAGCTCGCCCAGGCCAAAGCCGACGCCGTCTTGGCCAAGGCGAACCTGCAGAGCTTCCTCTCGGCGCCGGTGAAGGCCCAGCTCATCTCCGGGGATGTGCGGGTGGCCCAGCTCTGGAACGGCGACACCGCCCAGGCCACCGCCGAGAACGACCAGATCGCCTTCGTCTTGCCCAAAGAGCGGCTCGATCTGGCTCGACTCCATGGTGATGCCCAAGACCGCGCCGAACAAGAAGGCCGCCCACGCCTTCCTCAACTACGTCCTGCGCCCCGAGGTGGGCGCCGCGATCTCCAACGCCACGGGCTACGGCACCCCGAACGAGAAGGCCGCGCCGCTTCTGGCCCGCCCCGTGCCGTTCCCCACGCCGGAGGAGATGGCGAAGCTGGAGTACATCCAGGACCTCGGCGCGGATGCGCAGGCTTGGGATCAGCTCTGGACGGAGATTAAGGCGGGGTGAGAGGGGGTGGCGGCCCTGGGCGCTCGTTTGGGCGCTTGGGGCCGCCCCTTCAACGCAGGAGACTACCGACAAGAACGCTACGGGAGCGGGCAATAGGCCAAAGAACCTGAACAAACACAGACAAGAACGTTGTCCGAAACGGTCCACCGCTGCGCCCTCCAATAGTTCGAGTGTCAAGCCTTCACAAAAAACGAACCCCGCCACGCGAGAACCAAAGAGCCTCAGGCCTGCGCCTCCATCCCCCAGAGGGTCAGGCAGCTACGCGGTCCACAATCGGTGTAGGTGCGGAGCAGTCGCCATAGCGAATGATGGTGTTTGCGACGATTGCGCCTCAAAGTGAGTCAAACACCTGCGGGTGCCGGGCGCCCCTCCGATATGGTCGCCCACGCCTTCCTCAACTACGTCCTGCGCCCCGAGGTGGGCGCCGCGAT
>JBEAVX010000758.1:0-5181 GCA_041160755.1 Pseudomonadota bacterium | reverse complement strand
GCCGTGGTGTCGCCACGGACGTAGACCTCAACCTGAGACAGACGACCGCCCTCGTCGTAGGTTGGGACGGTGCGGGAGCTGTCGGGGGCCGTCTGTTCGGTGACGCGGTCGAGGGCGTCGTAGGCCGTGGAGACGGTGAAGGTGTCGGCGGTGTCGGTGCTCAGGCTGGCATCGGTGCTTAGCCAAGTGGCGATGTCGGCCAGGCTGCCTTCGGACTCCAGGCCGGACCAGTCGGCCTCGGTGGTGATGTCGGCGAGGAGCGTGCGGGTCTGCGCGGTGACCCGGCCTTTGAGGTCATACGTCAGGGTGACGCGTCCGGCGGTGTCGTAGATGTGGACCGGGCGGCCGATGGCTTGGTCTGTCGAGGGGAGATCGCTGACGGCGTCGCCGAAGATCGAGAGGCTCACGAGGCGCTCGCCTGCGCCCTCATCGACGAGGAGGCCGATCGGGCGGCGCGCGGCGTCGTGGAGCGGACGGAGGCTGAGGCCGCCGGAGCGCCAAGAGCGGAGCGGGGTGCCGGCGGCGTCGGGCAGGATGCGCGTCTCTCCTTTGCTTGAGCTTGAAGGTTAGCCCTCGTCGGCGGGCGGTAGGCGGTGACCTCGTCGCGCGGAGTCTCAACACCCGACGGGAGAGCGTACCACAAGCCCGCGCGCGCCGCGCGCCGCGCGGCCCCCGGGCGCCTCGGCGTGGCCGCGCTCGGACAGCCGCCCGGGCGAGCAGCGCCGCGCGAGGGGTGCGCGCCGTCGCCCCGGCCCGCCGCGCCCCTCGGGATCTCCACGACCAGGCTTGGCGATGGATCCGCGCCTTGGACGAAACGCGGCGTCGGGACGGTGCTTCCCGAAGACGCCCCTCGACCTGTGCTGGACGCTGTTCGTGACGATTTGAGGCTTGGCGATCCCGCGCTTGACACCCCCTTGGCGCGCTCACTAACCTGAGCCTAGGCGCGCGATCGTCGCGGCCACGGAGTCGGCCATGCGCATCGTCTACACCCTCGTGATCCTCGGCGTCGGGTGCGGTCGCGGCGGCGCCGTCAAAGACGCCGCGCCAGACGAGCCCGCCGACGAGGTGGCGGCCTTGCCCAGCTCGCCACGGGTGTACCGCCTCACCCACGACCAATGGGAGCGCGCCACGCAGGATCTCCTCGGGCTCGCCGAGCCGTCGGGGCTCTCGGCGGGGTTCATCGGCGACACCCTCAGCGACGGCTTCGACAACAACGGCGACGCCTTGGTGGTGAGCAGCGAGCTCTTTCGGGACTACCAGCTCGCCGCCGAGACCTTGGCCGGGCTCGTGGTCAACGACGTGGCGCTCTACAAGGCCGTGGTGCCCCAAGATCCCCGGGAGAACGTCATCCCCGACACCTGGCGCTGGGAGGTCGAGAGCGACGAGACCAAAAGCTACGACAACGGCGGCGTAGACGGCGTGGGCTGGATGTTGTGGTCTGAAGGCGCCCTGGAGGTGCCCGTGGCCCTGGACCGCAACGGCACCTACACCTACGCCGCCCGGGTGTTCTCGTCGGACTGTGGCGATGGGGTCTACGCCGAGGTGGAGCTGGCCGTGGACGGCGCCGTGGTGCACACCTTCTCCGCCACGGCGGACTACGCCGACGTCTCGATTGACGTGGCCATGACCGCCGGGGATCACACCCTCTCCATCGCCTTCTTGAACGACTGTTACGACGAGGCCTCCGGGCGAGACCGCAACCTCACCATCGACTGGCTCAACCTCTACGGCCCGATCGACGGCCTCGGCGACACCTCCGCCGGGGAGGCCGAGGCCCGGGCCTGGATCACCGACCTCGTGGGCCGGGCGTACCGCCGCCCGCTCAGCGAGGACGAGATCACGGCCTGGCTCGCGGTGTTTGACCAGGGCGCGGCCCTCGTCGGCAGCGGCGACGCCTTCCGCGACGGCGTGCAGCTCGTGCTCATCACCGTGCTGCAGTCGCCAAACTTCGTCTACCGTGTCGAGCGCAGCACCACCCCCGACGCCGACGGGGTCATCCCGCTGGATGATTATGAGCTGGCGAGCAAGCTCAGCTTCGCCTTGTGGGGCACCATGCCCGACGCTTGGCTGTTTGACCTCGCGGCCAAAGGTGCGCTGAGCGACCCGGAGTCGCTCCGGGAGGTCGCCCGCACCATGCTCACCGACGCCCGCGCCCAGCCCGTCGTCGCCGACTTTCACGCCCAGCTCCTCGCCTTGGACCAGACGGTCAACATCTCCAAAGACGCCGAACGGTTCCCGCTGTTCTCTTCAGCCTTGCCTGGCTGGATGCGTGAGGAGGCCGAGCGCTTCGTAGACGCGGTGATCTTTGAGGACGAGGGCGGGGTCACCGAGCTGTTGAGCGCGGACTACACCGTCGCCAACCGCAGCTTGGCCCAGCTCTACGGCGTCTCTGGGCCCGCAGACGACGACACCTGGGCGCGTGTGGCGCTCAACCCGGCGGAGCGCGCGGGGCTCCTCACCCAAGGCTGGTTCTTGGCGGGCAACGCGGACAGCACGACGCCCTCGCCGATTCATCGCGGCGTGTTCGTGAACAAACAGATCCTCTGTTACCCGATCCCCGAGCCGCCGCCGAACGTCACGCCGCTCCCGGCCTCTGAAGAGGGGGTCACCAACCGCGATCGTGTCGAGTCCCACACCGGCGAGGGCACCTGCGGCGAGGCCTGCCACGGCACGCTCATCAACCCGCCGGGCTTCGCGTTTGAGGGCTACGACGCCCTCGGCGCCTTCCGCACCACAGACAACGGCGCCCCCGTAGACGCCTCGGGGACGTTCAACCTCGGCGGGGATGAGGTCACCTGGACGACGGGCACGGAGTTCGTCAACCTCGTCGCCGCCCACGCGCAGTCCCACCGCTGTTACGCGACACACTGGCTGGAGTACCTCCTCGCCCGACCCGCCACAGACGCCGACGAGGAGCGCCTCGCCCCCGTGGTGTCCAGCTCGTTGGGCGGGGCGTCCATTCAGTCGCTCATCGTCGAGATCGTCGCCAGTGAAGCCTTCCGCGCCCGCGCGGATGAGGTGAGCCCATGAGATCCTTATGGCTGCCCGGCCCCCTCGTCGTCCCCACCAACCCCAGCCGCCGAGCCGTGCTGCGCGGCGCCGGGGGCGTGGCCTTGGCCTTGCCCTTCTTGGAGAGCCTCGCGCCGCGGGCCCGGGCTGATGGGGGCGACGGTCGCTACGCCGTGTTTGTGCGGCAAGCGAACGGCGTCACCCAAGAGGATGACGGCGAGGCCGACGGCTTCTGGCCCCAGGCCACCGGCGCGCTCACGTCCTCGGCCTTGGCGGCGCAGACCGACCGCGCGCTCTCGGAGCTCGCCGTGTGGGCGCCGAAGATGCTCGCGCTCAAAGGCCTCAAGTTCAACTTCAGCTCCAACGGCTGCGGGCACTCCGGCGGCGGCAACCAGTGCCTCACCGCCGCCCAGGTCAGCGTCGATCCCTCCGGCGCCGAGTCTCTGGCGATGGGCGAGTCCATCGACAACTACATCGCCCGGCACTTCCCCGACCACAACGGCGGCGAGCCCCTCACCCTGTACACCGGCCCCCGCAACGACTACATCGAGGAGGTGCTCAGCTACCGTGGGCCGATGGACCTCCGCGCCGCTGAAGACGACCCTTGGAACGCCTACAAACGGATGGTCGGCTTGCCCGACTTCACGCCGGATCCGCTCTTGGACAAACGCCGGGTGGCGGTCAACGACCTCCTGCGGGAGCAGCTTGAGAGCCTCCGCGCCAGCCCCAAGCTCTCGGCGAGCGATCTGCGCCGCTTGGACACCCACCTTGAGGCCGTGCGTGAGTTTGAGCGCCTCACCTGTGAGCTCTCCCAAGATGAGCTGCAGATGATGATGTTGGCCACGGGCCAAGGCACGCTCAACGAGAGCCGCGTCACCTTCGCGAAGTGGCACATGGACCTCATCGCCTTGGCCTTCGCCTGCGACTTCGCCCGGGCGGCGACGCTGCAGATCGGCGACGGCAACGACGCCACCGAGTTCACCATCAACGGCCAGCTCTTGCCGAGCTTCCACTTCATCAGCCACCGCATCTACAGCGACGGCGCTGAAGGGGAGGCCATCGAGGGCGCCTATGAGATGCACAACGCCATCGATCGTCTGTTCGCCGGGATGTTTGACCACCTGCTGAGCCGCCTGGACGAGCACGGCGTGCTCGACCGCAGCGTCGCCGTGTGGTGCAACGACCTCGGCAACGGCCCCAGCCACAGCTACGACAACGTGCCGTACATCCTCGTCGGCGGCGCCGGGGGTGCCTTGAACACCGGGTACTTCCACGACCTTGGCGGCGTCACCAACAACAAGCTGTTCAACAGCATCGCCACGGCGGTCGGCGTCACCGCTGAGGACGGCGGGCCGGTCACCACGTTTGGCGACCCGTCCTTAGAGCAGGGGCTCATCGACGAGATCATGGCTTAGACGGCGAGCAGCGACCAGGCCCGCCACGCCGCCACGGCGCCGAAGGCCACGAACAGGCCCCCGGCGGCGAGGCGTAAGGCCCGCTTGGGCAGGCGGGTGAGGAGCGTCTGCCCCGCCCACACGCCGAGCGCGCTGGTGAAGGTGAGCCCGGCGGTGGCCCCGGCCCAGACCGCGACGGGGTGATGGTCGCTGGCGAGGGCGGCGACGGCGAGCTGGGTCTTGTCGCCGAGCTCGGCGAAGAACAAGAGGCTCATCGTCGTGAGGAGCGCCGAGCGCCCCGTCCTCTGCGCGGCGTCCGGGGCCTCGTCTCCTTCGTCCTCGTCGTCTTTGCTCCACAGGGTCGCCGCCCCGAAGGCCAAGAACATGGCCGCCACGACCACGGCGACGATCCCCGGCGGTAAGGCCGCGCCGACGCTCGCGCCGAACAGCACCCCCAAGGCGTTGAGCCCAGAGAACGCCAACAGCGCGCCGAGGATCACCGGCCCCGCCCGCAGCCGCGCGCCCAAGGCCACACACGCGAGCATCGACTTGTCGCCCAGCTCCGCGACGAGGATGAGGGCGAAGGTCTGCGCGAGATCGACGAGGGGAGACGACATACGGCGCCCTAGGTAGCCCAGGGCGCCGCGTCGTGTCGAGGCCGAGGGGCTCGATCAGTTGGCGAGGTCGATCACCACCCAGCCGTCACCCTCGTTCGCGCCGTCGGTGCCGACGGGGTCGGCGCCCGCGTTGTAGCTGCCCGCGCCGCCCGCGACGCGGC
>JBEAVX010000740.1:0-9215 GCA_041160755.1 Pseudomonadota bacterium | reverse complement strand
CCTTAGAGAGCTGGGCGATGGAGCTCTCGGGTGAGCTCCCCAGCGAGGAGCGCACCATCGGCGCCCGCGTCGCCGCCGCGTCCAAGGCCGACCCTGGCCAAAAAGCCCCCCGCCGCACCTCCAAAGGCCGCCCTCCCCGGCGCAGCTAAGGATCCCTATGCTCCTCCTGATGTTTGTGATCGGCTGCGGCTACTCCGTCGAGGACTGGTGGACCGATCTCGCCGAGGCCCACTGCCGCTGCGTCGCGCCCGAGGACTGGCGCGAGTGCCTGGATGAGCAGCTTCTGATCTACGAGTCCAGCCCGGAGTGGGAGGCTTGCCACGATGAGGCCGCGCCTGTGGACCGCGAGGCGGTCAACGAGTGGACGAAGGACTACTCCGACGCCTGCCGCACGCCGTCCGAGCCCGCGCCGGAGCCCGCCGATCCCAACTGGGCAGACGCCTGTGAGCTCTGAGTGAGCCTACGCGCCTGGGTCTGCCTCGACCAACACGACATCGAGCACATCGCCTTGGCCGCCCTGCGGTCGGCGATGCCCGCCGAGCGGCTGCACCCCGCCGCGCGCCTGCACCTTCAGGTCTCCCAGCCCTACACCCCCGGCGAGCTCTTTCGGTCGGGGTCTCCGCATCCCCCGCGCCTGCGCCTGATGGCGCTGCGCAACAGCGACCGCCGAGGCCGGACCCTCGACCCCTTGGGCGAAGAGGCGCTCTCGTTGGCGCCCCAGGGCCCCGTCGCCCGGGGCGGTCTGCCGTGGGTCGAGGAGCTCGGCTGCCCCGCGCTCTCCAAGGCCCTGGGCGCCTGCCTGCTCGTGTGCTGGGAGGAGTCGCCGAGCCTCGCCTACGCCGCGCTCTACCGCCAGGGCCGCTGCCAGTGGTCCTTGGCCCTGCGCCCGTTCAAGGACGTCGTGCGGTTTGACGGCGGCCGCGCCTGGCGCGACAAGGGCCGCCTCGTCGCCGACGGTGACCGCGCCGAGATCATCCGCCTGGGCTTCGAGAAGCTGCTCTCGGAGCCCCTGCCCATCGATCCCGACGAGGCCCTCGTGCTGCCCGACGTGCTGTTCGAGGCGCTCCTGGGCGCCCCGGACGTTCCCTTGGCGAAAAAACCTTAGCGCTTGAGCGCGCGGCGGCCCAAGTAACGGGCGGCCTCGCCCAGCTCATCCTCGATGCGCAAGAGCTGGTTGTACTTCGCGATGCGGTCGGTGCGGCAGGCCGAGCCGGTCTTGATCAGCCCCGTGCCCGCGGCGACGGCGAGATCGGCGATGAAGGTGTCCTCAGACTCGCCGGAGCGGTGAGACGAGATCGTGGTGTAACCGGCCTTCTGGGCCATCTGGATGGCGTCCAAGGTCTCGGTGACCGTGCCGATCTGGTTGAGCTTGATGAGGATGGAGTTGGCGACCCCGCGCTGAATGCCGTCGCTCAGGCGCTTGAGGTTGGTGACGAAGAGGTCGTCGCCGACGATCTGCACCCGGCCGCCGAGGCGATCGGTGAGGAGCTTCCAGCCCTCCCAGTCGTCTTCAGCGAGGCCGTCCTCGATGGAGAGGAGCGGGAAGCGGTCACACCAGCCGACGTAGTGCTCGACGACTTCAGCGGAGGTCATCTGCACGCCGCCGAAGGTGTACACGCCGTCTTTGTACAGCTCGTTCGCGGCCACATCCAGAGCCAAGACGACCTGCTCGCCGAGCTTGTAGCCCGCGGCCTCGACGGCCTCACAGACCAAGGTGAGGCCCTCCTCGTTCGACGGCAGGTCCGGGGCGAAGCCGCCCTCGTCGCCGACGCCCGTGGCGAGCTTCCGCTTCTTGAGCACACCCTTGAGCGTGTGGAAGACCTCGACGCCGCAGCGCAGGCCCTCGGAGAAGGTCTCGAAGCCGACGGGGAGGATCATGAACTCTTGCACGTCGACGTTGTTGTCGGCGTGGGCGCCACCGTTGATGATGTTCATCATCGGCACGGGGAGGATCTTGGCGTTCGAGCCGCCGAGGTAGCGGTAGAGCGGCAGGTCGAGGTGTAAGGCGGCGGCTTTGGCGACGGCCATGCTCACGCCGAGGATCGCGTTGGCGCCGTACCGGGCCTTGTTCGCCGTGCCGTCGAGGTCGATGAGCATCTTGTCGATGGTCGCCTGGTCCCGGGCGTCGAGGCCGATGAGGTGGTGCGAGAGGGTGTCGTTGACGTGGCCGACGGCCTTGGTGACCCCTTTGCCCTTCCAGGCCGCGCCGCCGTCGCGCAGCTCGTTCGCCTCGTGCTCGCCGGTGGACGCGCCGGACGGGACGATCGCCCGACCCACGACGCCGTCGTCCAAGGTGACCTCAACCTCCACGGTCGGATTGCCACGGGAGTCGAGCACTTGCCGAGCGTAGACCTCATAGATCGCGGACATGATGCCTCCTGATTTGTCGTGAACGGGGTTAGCATGGACCGCCTGAGGAGGCACCCGGCACAACAAAGCCCCAAGGGACATCTGATGCGTGTGCTTCACCTGAGCCTCCTGTTGGTCCTCCTCCCCGCCTGCGCCTCGGAGCTGCGCTACGCCAAGCGCGCGCTCCAGGAGGGCACCCACGCCCCCGCCGTGCGGGCGCCGCTCTCGCCTGAGGCGCTGTATGGCGGGAGCGCCAAGGTCACCCTCGGCGGCCCCGTGGTGCTGCCGCTGGTGAGCGCCTCCCCTGACGACGCCTCGCCGCTGGTCTGGGTGCGCCTGGGCGAAGGGGAGGCCGCCAAGGAGTTTTTGTTCATCCTCGACCCCTCCGTGGGGCTCAGCGAGGTCAGCGACGGCCTCATCGAGACCTTGGGCCTCAAGCCCAAGCAGCGCAGCGTCGACGGCTGGATCGGCGACCCCGAGTCCCCCGACGCCTACGTCCAGCTCGACGGCCTGCGGCTCGCTGAAGGCGCGGTCATCGACGGGCTCTGGGCCAAGACCGGCCTGCAGCGCAAGATCGGCGGCCTCTCCATCGACGGCGTGATCGGCCTCGGCGCCCTGCCGCAGCTCGTCGGGGCGCTCTCCCGCACACACGGCACCCTCACCCTGGCCCCGGCGTCGAGCGCGGAGGCCGTGCTCAGCGCGGTCAAAGGCCGCGAGGTGGCCCTGAGCCGCAGCCTCGGCGGCGTCGTGACTCAAGGGAGAGTCACGGTCGGCTACAACGTCCCGACGACCCTCCTCGTGCCGGTCAGCCTCGGCGGCGAAGACCGCGTCGCGGCCCTGGCGCTCAGCGGCAGCCTCCAGCGTGGCCCGATGGCCGAGCTGAGCCGCCCCTTGGTCGACGCCGCCACGCCGCTCACCCGTCTGGGCAACCAACGCCTCGTGCAGGCGAGCCTGGGCCTCGGCGGCGAGACGATGAGCGTCACGGCGTTAGAGACCCTCGACCTTCGCGGCTTCGCGCAGGAGCCCTACGACGTCGTGCTGCGCGCCCAGATCACCGGGGGCTGGGATCTCGCGTGGGACTTCAACGGCGGCGTCCTCCGCCTCGCCCCGGCCACCCGCGCCGACGCCATCTCCCCCGCGGCGACCCTCGACCCCAAGGCGCCGATCCCCGCCGACCGCGCCCAGGCGCTCAAGGTGGAGAGCCTGCTCAAGAAGCTCGCCCCCGACGCGGAGACCGGCGAGCCGCCCAAACCCGAGGCCCTCGCGGGCACCCACCGCGCCTTGGCCACGGTCTACAGCGGCTTGGAGGGCTTTGAGTCCAAGGCCTTGGAGCACGCCACCCTCGCCCAGTCCACCTGGCCCGAGGCCTGCGCGTCCGAGCAGCTTCTCGGGGCGCTGCGCTGGTCCGCCGGGGACGCCGCCGCCGCCGCCCGGCACTACGAGCGCGCCGTGCAGCTCTACGGCGCCTGGATCGACCTCCCCCGGGACGAGCGTAAACAGCTCCAGGAGGCCAAGGCCAGGGCCGAGAAGCAGGGCGAGACCTACGCCGGACCCACACCCCAGGACGGCGCCTGCGCCAGCGCGCGGTCGGCGTGGGCCAAGGCGCTCTTCGCCCAAGGACAACACGACGCCGTGCTCACGCTCTACGCGGAGGGCCTGAACGACGAGCGCCCGCGCGTCGCCGTCGATCTCGAGCTCGCGCTCTTGGCGGGCAACGTGCACCTCAGCCGGGGGGACGACCGCGCCGCTGAAGCCGCCTATCTCCAAGCCTTACGCCGAGATGGCGCCGCCGACCCGCGCGTGCTGCTGGGCCTCGGCCTCGCCCAGAGGTCCAACCCCAAGACCGCCCAGTCTGCGCTCAACAACCTCAGCGAGGCCGTGTGGCGGGGCGGCGGGATCATCGCCGTGCGCGCCTTGGCCCAGGTGAGCGCCGCCGCTGGCGACCCATCCACCCAGCTCTCCGACGCCCGGGCCCTCGCCCAAGTCGTCGAGAGCTCGCCCATCGCCGCGCTGCTCGTCGCCGAGCTGCTGGCGCGCACCGCCCAGGATCCCGTCGAGTCGGCCACCATCGCCGCCGCGCGCGCCGAGGCGGGCCTACGCGCGGGCCGGGGAGGAGACGCGCTGCTGGTCTCCTACGCCTACGCCTTGGCCCTCAAGGGTGACCCGTCCACCGCCCGCGGGCTCGCTGAGGTCCAGGCCAAGCAGGACCCGGCCTCTGCGGAGTGGCTGATCGTGCTCGCCCAGCTCGCCACGGCCGCTGGGGACGCCGAGTCCGCCGCGCGCTACGTCCGCCTCGCCGCCCAGCGCGCCCCAGACAACCCGGCCTTGGCCCTGGCGCTGCGTGACTGAGCGCGTCGAGGCCGCCTCGTTAGACGATGGGTCCCTGGGCTTAGAGCGCGCCTTGGCCGAGGCCGACCCCATCGTCCGCCGACGCGCGCCGCAGGCGCTCTTGGCCCCGGCGAGCCTGAACCAGAACCTCGGCGACGCGGCGGGGGTGTGGGCGGTGATGATCGGCTGCTGGCTCGGCATCACGCTTGGGCCCGCCGCCCTCTATCCGCTCTGGGTGCTGATCTTAGGGGGGCGCCTCAACGCCTTGGGCGTGATCCTCCACGAGCTCTGCCACATGCCGCCCCAGCGCGGCGGGCGGGCCCTGCTGCTGGAGGCCTTGGCGGGCTGGCCGATCATGTCGACGGTCGACGCGATGCGGTACCACCACCTGCGCCACCACCGCGACTCCGGGATGCCGACCGACCCCTACCTCAAGCCGCCCTTGGTCGGGCGCCCGCTCCTGCGGCTGCTCTATTGGCAGCGCACGGGGCTGTTGATCTTCGTGTGGACCCTCCGTGTGCTCGTGGGCAACGTCGCCGCCGTCCTCCCCGGCCTGCGGACCTTCTACGCCAGGGGGCTCCTGCAAGATCGCTCCGGCGCGGCCCTTCGGGAGCACCCCGAGGTGATCCGCTGCGCGAGGGCCGAGCGTCGGCTGCTCCTGCCGCTCCTGGGGCTCGGCGTCTTGGGGCTGTGGTCCCCCGAGGCGCTCGTCTACGGCGTGATCATCCCGGCGTGGGTCGCGGGGCTCTTGTGCGGCTGGCGTCTTCTGGAGGAGCACAGCGACGCCCGCGCCGCCGACCGCCGCGTCGAGACCATCCTGCGCACCACGCGGGATCACAACCTCGACCCCTTGGGGCAGCTCCTCTTCGCGCCGCTGAACGTCGGCTACCACGTCGCGCACCACCTGCACCCCCAGGCCGCGAAGGAGCGGCTGCCGGAGCTCGCCGCCTGGGCCCGCGCGGAGCACCCCGAGACCTACCCGCGGCTTCGTCGCTGGTGGGGAGGCGACGAAGCGGCCCGCGACGGGGTATGATGGAGCGTCCCCGCTGGAGCTAGGCCCCATGCCCGTCAAGTGTACCCGCCGGAACCTGCTCACCTGGCTCGGCGCTGGCGCCCTCACCGCCGCGCTGCCGGGCCGCGCCTTCGCCAAGTCCGATGAGATCGAGCCCCTCGCGGCGCTGAAGCTCGCGACGATGAACCAGCGCGACGACGCCTGGGGCAAGGTGCTCAGCGTGTGGGCGCGGCACCTGGAGAAGGTCTCCAACGGCCAGCTCGACACCAGCGTGATTCACGACGGCGGCGATCGGGGCCTCGACGAAGAAGAGGTCACCCGGCGCCTGCTCGCCGGGGTCTGGGACGGCGGCGTGGTCACGGCCACGGGGCTCTTCCAGGCCGCGCCCGCCGCCCAGGTGCTCCAGCTCCCCGGGCTCTTTGGCGCTTGGGCCGATGTGGAGGGCGCCTTGGGCCGCGCCCGCCCCGAGCTCGATCGCCAGCTCGCCGCCGCCGGGCTCACCGTGCTCGGCTGGGGCAACGTCGGCAGCCGCTACCTGTTCACGCGCGGCGTGGCCTTGCGCTCTCCCGCCGACATGGGCGCCCAGCAGGTCTATCTGCCCAAGGGTGATCTCGCGCTCAAGGCGCTCTACGAGGTCGCCGGGGTGGCCGCGCCGCTCACCTTTGATGAGGCCGCCGTGCGCCACCGGCTCAACAAGGCCGAGCTCTCCGTGGTGCCCGCCACCTTGATGCAGGCTGAATCTCGGGGCTGGCTCGGCGCGCCGCGCCTCGATCAGCTCGTCGCCGTGCGCCTGGGCGTGCAGGTCGCCGCCCTCGTCGTGCGCACCGAGGCGCTTGACGCCTTGCCCAGCCACCTCCGTGAGCTGGTCATCGAGACGGGCCCCGTCGCCGCGAGCGGCCTCACCACCCGCACTGAAGAGCTGGAGGCCGAGGCCTTGGCGCGTGTGCAGCAGCTCACCGCCCCCATCGAGCTCGCCGAGGGCTTCGTGACCCAGTGGGACGACGCCTTCAAGGCCGCCCGGGAGCGCCTCGTCTCCGGCGGCGCGATGCCCCAGGCGCTCGTCGATCTCATGGCCGCTCCCGCCGCGCCTTCAGGCTTCTCCGGCGCCCAAGGCGGCTGAGCGCTCGCTCAGGCCTTCGGCTTCGCCCGCGGCTCGCTGCGCTCAAACCAGAGGTCCAGCAGAGGCCCGATCATCGGGAGCAAGGCCCAGCGCCAGTTGCGGCCCAGCTCACGGTGCAGGAGCATCGAGGTCAGCCAGAACGCCAAGAAGTCGAAGCCCATGATGAACATGAAGGCTTCAGTTCTTGTGGCGCGCCACCACACCCCGGGCTCGGTGGCGACGAGGCCCCAGGCGCCCAGACAGAGGGTCGCCAAGAGGAGCACGCTGACGACCCGCCTGCCCGCGAGGAGCGTGAGGGGCCCCGCCAACGGCAGGCGACGGGTGGACGACGGGCGCAAGAACAGGCCCGGCAAGAGCGCGAAGGCCCCCAGCGCGTTGGCGAGGAGCACAAACGGCCACAAGGGCAGCGGCCGGGCGTTCAGCAGCGGCGCGGCTCGGGCGCCGATCAGCCAAGGCCAGATGCCCATGAGCATAAAGTGCGCGATGACGAGGGCGTCTTCACCCGCCCAGTCCCCGGTGAGCAGACGAACCACCCACTCGGACTGGTCGGGACGCGCGTCTGGGGCGGCGGTGAACGACACGGCCATGAGCGCGACCCACACGAGCAGGTAGCCCAGGCGGTGAACCGGGGGCTCAGGGCTCTCCACGGGGGGCCTCCTCCGCCGGGGTGATCGGCGGGGCCGGGGCGCCGCCGCCCTTGATCCTGACCCACGCCGCGAGGAACTTCTGGTGCAGCCAGTCGCGGATGTGGTGGCGCCGACGCCACAAGACCACGGTGCCGATGCCCTTGATCGTCCACCAGGCGATCATCCACTTGCCGGCGTTCAGCAAGAAGTCCGCCGAGGGGATCCACGCGAAGGGCAGCTCCGTGGCCTCGGCCGGGGCGGCGGCGGCCCCCTCCTCTGCGGAGACGACCGCGGCCTCATCGCCGCAGCGCAGCGTGACCTCGACGGGGCCCGCGCGCCAGGTCTGGTCGGGCACGCCGGGCAGCGTCGCCAGAAGCTCGACGGTGTGGGCGCCGGGGGAGAGGCTCAAGGGCGCGTGGTTGTCCGGGGCGCAGGCGGCGTAGACCAGGTCAACCCCACGACCGACCCAGCTCCCGCCGAACGGCGCGGGCTCGGGCAACGAGGCGGACGGGCGCCAGGGCTGGCCATCGACGAGGGTCTCGAAGATGAAGGCGTCGCGCCAGGGCTCCGCCGAGGGGTCGAGGGTGAGGCTCACCTTGGCCGAGGCGGCGTCCAGGGCCTCGGAGCAGGCGCCGGAGTCTGTGGCGACGACGACGGGGCCGCGCTCGTGGGGCGCGACCTCAAGGCTGCCCAAGGCGACGGGCAGCGCGGCCGGGGCGGTGACGTTGACGTGCAGCGCCCGGGGCCCGCGCTGATCCCCGGCGCCGCCCAAGATGACGCGGCTCCCGGGCGCCAGCGCGCCCGCCTGAGGCCGCACCAGGAGCACGCCGGGGTGGGCGGCGCTGGCCTCCTCGACCACCGGGACGGCCGCGCCGCCCTCGACGGTGAGGCCACGCGGCTCATCAAACGGCGCGCAGCCCGAGCGCAGGAGCGCGATGGCGGAGAGGTTCGCCGGGACCGAGGCGCCATCGCCCGGCACGGAGACCGCGGGGTGGCAGGGATGCGGCGAGCACGCCCAGGCGTCGTTCGGCGTCAGCCCCCAGAGGCCGACCGCCGTCGCGGACAGGAGCAGGGCGCGCTGAAACACCATCACCTCGGCGCATGACGTGGACACCAGGACGTAGCGCGGCAAGCGGGGGGGTGCATGTCGTTCACCTTCAGACCCGAGGCTTGACACGCCGCGCTCCCCATCTCTATAGTATGGTTGACCAACCAATCTATGAGCGTCTATGCCTCGTCCGTCCCAAGTCTCCCAGCGCCGCGCCCAGCTCATTCGTGCCTTGGCGCAGGTCATGGCCCGCGAGGGCTACGAGGCCGCGTCGATTCGTGAGATCGCCCAGGCCGCCGGGCTCGCGCCGGGGCTCGTGCACCACTACTTCCCCGACAAAGAGTCCCTGCTCGTCGCGCTCACCGAGGATCTCGGCGCGGCGTGGCTCACGCGGCTGGACGAGGCCGAGGGCCTGGCCCCCGAGGCGCGGCTGCGGCGCCTGATCGACCTGCACCTGAGCGTAGACGAGGCCCGCCCCGATGAGCTCGGCTGCTGGCTGCAGATCATCGCGGAGGCCGCCCGGCGCCCGGCCGTCGGCGCGGTGTGGGCCGAGCTCGTGGTGAGCCTTCGCGCCCGGCTCGTCGGCGCCTTGACCGCGCTGGCCGAGTCGCGTGGGCGGGGTCTCGACGTCGAGTCTGGCGCGGCGGCGCTCTTGGCCCTCGTCTACGGCGGCCTCACCCTCGGCCCAACCGCCGGAGGCCCGCCGGGCTACGCGGCGGCGGCGGCTTGGGC
>JBEAVX010000727.1:0-3111 GCA_041160755.1 Pseudomonadota bacterium | reverse complement strand
GCGGCAGCAGCGGCGTCTCCGTGCCCAAGTCCACACGGATGGTCTTCTACACCGGCTACGCCCAGCTCCGGGTCACCCGCCCTGAAGACCTCGTGGACGCCGTCGCCAAGGCCGCCGAGGCCCGGGGCGGCTTCGTCGAGCGCCGCAGCCTCAGCTCGATCACCGTGCGGGTGCCCGTCGCCCAGTTTGAGGACGCCTGGCGTGAGGCCCTGGGCCTGGGCGAGGTGATGTCCAAGTCGTTGACCGCCCAAGACGTCACTGAAGCCTTCCAAGATGTTGAGCTGCGCCTCGCCGCGCACCAGGCGATGCTCGTGCGGTACCAAGAGCTCCTCGCCAAGACCACGGAGGAGCAAGAGAAGCTGCGCATCCTGCGGGAGATTCAGCGCCTCAGCGAAGAGATCGACCTCATCGAGAGCCAGCTCCGCACCTTGGGCAGCCTCGCGGCCTTCTCCCGGCTCACCGTCGAGGGGGTGCCCCGGCAGGCGCTCGTCGAGCGCGCCGTGCGAGAGGAGATCGAGGGCTTCGACTTCATCCAGCGGCTCTCGCCGTTCCGCGCCGACGTGAACTACGAGGGCGACCTGCTCAAGCTCGCCGTGCCCGAGGGTTTCGTCGCGCTGAATGACCGCGAGCACTTCTCCGCCGAGAGCGCCGATGGCGCGATCTTGCGGGCGACGAAGCTCATGAACGAGCCCGCCGGGGACGCGGCGTTCTGGATCGCCGCGATTCAGGATCGCCTCGCGTCTGAGTTCGCCAGCGCCGAGCGCAGCGAGATCGGCGGCTTCCAGGTGCTGCGGCTGGTTGAGCCCGGCGCGGACGACCCCTACCGTTACCTCATCGCCGTGCGGGTCGAGGGCAAACACCTCCAGCTCGTCGAGATCGTCTACCCGGGCGCCGCCCAAGAGGAGCGCTACAGCGCCGCCGTTCGCGCCGCCTTGGCCGGGGAGGTGGGCTGATGGTCACCCTCACCTCCCTCGCCCTCACCGCGCTCTGCTGGCTCAACCCCGCCCTGGCCCAGACCGCCGACGCCGCCCCGGCCCATGTCGTCGCGAGCCTCGTGCTCAAGGTGCCCCAGCGCGATCAGGCCACCGACGCGCTCATCGCTGAGGCCCAGCGCCTCGGCGGCTGGTTCGCCGGGCTCTCCGACAACGGCGTCTCTCTGCGTGTCCCCCGGGACCAAGCCGAGGCGATGATCACCTTCGCCTTGGCCCAGGGCCTCGTCGTCGAGCGCAGCTTCAACAGCGAAGATCTCTCCGCCCGGCTCACCGAGTCCCGGGCCCGGCTCACCGCCCGAGAGGCCGCGCTCAAACGCTACATGGACCTCTTGCCCACAGCGAGCGCCGGGGCCGTCGTCTCCGTCGAGCGTGAGATCAACGGCCTCATCGCCCAGATCGAGTCCCTCAAGGGCCAGATTCGGGTGCTGGAGCACCACGCCGCCTGGGCCGAGCTCAACGTCTCGTTCCAGTTCCGCGAGCGCAACGCGCCCTCTCGCGGCGGCTCGTCGTCGTTCGGCTGGCTCAACACCCTGAACCTCTCCGATCTGGTCGAAGACTTCCGGTTTGGCCGCTGGGATCGCCAAGGCCCGGCCGTTGGCCTCCCGCCCATCGCGCCTGAGGGGTTCTCGCCGTACAAACCCCGGCACGAGCGCCGGGCGGTGAGCCCCGATGAGGTCGTGCTCCGCGCCCGCGCCGTCAAACACAAGCCTGAGGCCGACCTGGAGTTCTGGCGAGAGGCCACCCGCGAGCGCATGGTGAGCGTCGGCTACGCCGTCTTGCGCGAAGAAGAGATCACGATGAACGGCACGCCGGGCTTCTTGTTGGAGCTGACCGCCCCCTATGGCGCCGAGGACTACCTCTACGCCGTCGCGGTCTTCCCCCAAGGCAAGAAGCTGATCATCGTCGAGGTGGCCGGAGAGGTCACAGCGTATGAGGCCCGGCGCGAGGCCGTGCTCAAGGCCATCGGCGGCGGCGGCGTTTAGCTCAGGCGTTTGCCCGGGGGGATCCCCTTCCGCCACTCGGCGGGCAGGGGGTCCGGGCGGTGCTCGATGTGGCGGATCTTGCCGTCGTCACTTGGCAGAAACCGCCAAACGCCGCCGTTCTTGTAATCAACGAGCTGCACGGAGTACCGAACCTCGGCCCAGCCGTCGTCAAAGAGCGTCAGCGCGCCCTCGGCGGCCATCGTCACCTCGGCGGGGGTGATGCTGAGCCAGCGGCGGATCTCCTCCACCCCCTTGAGGATCTCCAGCACCCGGCCTCGGGGCTCTCGCCAGCCGTAACGATCGAGCACGCTCTGATCGTCCAGAGCCTCCTCTGCCGCGGCTTCAGCGCCGCGCGTCTGCACCGCGCGCTCCCAACGCCGAAGCGCGGTCTCGCTGAGATCCTTGCGCGCAGTGCTCATGTCGCTCCTGAGCCGCCGGGCCGCGCCGCTGGAGCCAATCTTGGGGCCAAGCTGGGAAGGTTCATCGTGCGGTGCCTGTGAGCGGACTGGTTGTAAACATGCAGGAGCTGTGGTGGTGTGTCAATGCTCGGACATTCTCCGGTCATCACCCCCATGGAGGCGCTTCTATGAGAGCACACTTCGTCATCGTCGGGGTCAGCGTCGCTGGCCTCGCCTTGGCCGCAGGCACCGCCTGCGACCCCGTCGGCACCGCCGCGGTCTCCATCCGCCCGATCTACGGCTGGCAAGACGGCTGCACCGCCGTCGAGATCTCCGGCCACGGCTTCGGCCCCACCGTCGAGGCGAGCCTCGCGGGCACGCCGCTCGTGGACATCACCCTGCCCGACGACAGCACCCGCCTGGGCGCCCTGGACGTCGGCTACGTCTTCAACGCCGTCACCCCCGCCGGGGCGCAGTCGGGCTACGCCGACCTCGTCGTCACCACGAACGGCGTCACCACGACGATCGAGCAGGCGTACTGGTACGAGGCCTGCCCCGCGGGCGCCTATCCCGAGTACATCGACACCACTGAAGGCCTCACCGCGGGCGCCGTCGTCGGCGTCTCCGGCTGCAACCTCAAGTCGGACTACGTCGTGAAGGTCGGCGACGCCGACCCCGTGCCGCTCACGTCCATCTGCGGCTCGGCCTCGGTCACCTTCACCGCCCCCGACCTCGCGG
>JBEAVX010000691.1:0-33072 GCA_041160755.1 Pseudomonadota bacterium | reverse complement strand
GCCCAAGCTCCGCCGCCCCTTGGCCCAGCCCTTGCCCGCCCCGGCGGTGAGCGAAGACGACATCGGCACGAAGACCACCGAGTTCCGCGTGCGCGACGACTACAGCTCGGCGAAGAGCGTGTCGTCGATCACCGCCACCCTGTGGGCGCTCGGCAGCAAGATCGCCATCTACGTCGATGACGAGGTGCCGATCGACTGGGACTACGAGTGTGACGGTGTGGTCGACAGCTACGCGGTCTACGACAGCTACGGCTTCACCAACTGCGACCTCCAGACCGTCGCCGACATCGTCGACAACAACATCATCGTCAACGTCGATCACCTCTTCGGCGAGCCCTCGGACATCAACGAGGACGGCAAGATCACCGTGCTCGTGAGCCCCGTGCTCAACACCTTGCCGCTCACCTCTGATGACGAGGACGACTGGTCCAAGGTCTTCTCTTACGCCGACCCCGAGTCCGATCTCTCGACCTTCGACGACAAGACGAACCCGTCCTCGGACGAGCAAGAGATCATCTACGTCTTCGCCCCCGACCCCTACGGCTTCTACAACCCCTACAAGACGACGACGGTGGACGAGTACACGACGATGGAGCTGACCGCCGAGATCGCGCGGTCTTACCTCCGCCTCGTGCTCTACAACACCCACGTCATCGCCAGCGAAGGGGAAGAAGAGGAGTCCTGGCTCACCGAGGCGCTCGGCGCCTTGGCCACGGACATCTGCGGCTTCGGCGCGGTGTACTACGAGGACGCCTGGAACTACATGGACGCCCCCTACCTAGAGGGCCTCACCGACTACGACAGCTCGTCTCTCTTCGCGACGGGCTCCCGCGGCGCGCAGTACCTCTTCGCGCGCTGGCTCATCGACACCTACGGCACCGACCTCCTCACGTCGCTGACGAACACCACGGAGATCGGCACGGCGAACATCGAGGCCGCCACCGGCGAGAGCTTCGACACCCTCGTGCTCCAGTGGCAGGTCGCGCTCCTCACCACCGGGGTCACGAACAGCGCCGGAGAGCCCCTGGTCGATCCCGAGGAGTGGCCTCCGTTCGCCGAGGCCACGGCGATCTCCGCGCCCACCGTCGCCCCCGACGAGCCCACCATCGGCATCTACTACGGCGCCAACGGCTACCAGACCGGCTTCAACGTGCGCGGCACGAACCGCTGGATGGAGGGCGGCACCACGGACGTCCCCGAGGAGAACACCGACCAGCGCATCGTCGCCGACGGCCTCGATCACCACACCTACGTCACGGGCTCCGAGTACTACGGCTACGCCGCCGGGGGCTACGGCGCCCACATCAGCCGCCTGACCAAGATCCAGTACAGCGCCACCATCGTCGAGCTCGAAGACACCAGCGCGAGCTTCTACGGCACCGTGATCCGCTGGCGTGATCCCTCCTTCGACGACACCGCCGTAGACCGCATCTACTCGCCGCTCGACTCCAACCTGGTCTACCTGCCGTCCCTCCCCGCAGACGGCAGCCCGATCTACGCCATCGGCGACATCTCCACCCCGGCGACGACCCGCGTGCTCACCGACGCGGGCGAAGAGTCCGCCGAGACGGTGGAGGACCTCGACCGCTTCCAGCTCGACCTCACCGATCGCACCAAGGGGGAGGTCATCCAGATCGCGGTGTGGCTCGACCGCCGCTTCTCGTCCACCTCCGGCGACTCCACCCCTGAAGACCCCTGGATGGCCATCGTCGAGAGCGACGATCTGCCCCAGCCCACGGTCACCGACACCGTCTCGACGGCCTGCGACGGCGGCGAAGAGGAGTGGGAGTACCCCAACCTGGTGCTGGACTACCTCTACTACCAGCTCTTCTTGAGCTCGACGGCCCTGGCCACCTCGTCGGACTTCGACCCCTGCGGCGGCTACGCCACGGCGGGCGCCTGCACCGACGACTGGGACCAGGACGGCGTCGTAGACAACAGCGAGCCCAAGCCCACGTCGTTTCAAGAGCAGGTCTGGGTGCAGCAGTGCACCAACAACGGCGGCACCTTGGGGAGCGGCTTCTTGACCTCGGACGGCTTCGACCTCGACGAGATCGACGAGGACGAGGACCCGACCGCGTCGGTCATCTACAACTTCGGCGGCCGCAGCGGCAAGACCGGCGAAGAGGCCGTGTTGACGGCGACGGTGGTTGGCGGTAGCAAGTACACCATCGTCGTCTCTGGCGGCGGCGACACAGGCGAGTACGAGCTGACCTTCAAGCAGCTCAACTGAGCGGCGCGCGGAGCCTCCGACCGCCTGAGACGGAGGAGGATCCTTGGCTGAGGTCGGTGAAGCGGCGGCGCCCAGCGGCCCCAGTCCGTCGGAGATTGGGTGGAGCGTCGGCCTCTTCGTCGCCACCAGCCTCTCGGTCTTCTTGACCTACGGCGGCTTCTGGGGTGGCGAGGGCCTCGGCGACCGCGAGGCCGTCCTCGGCGCCGCGTCCTTCGCCGTCACGCTCATGGCGATCCTCCTCGCCCATGAGCTCGGCCACTACGTCGTCGCCCGCCGCCACGGCTTCGCCCTGAGCCTGCCCCAGTTCATCCCGTTCCCGGCGGCGTTTGGCACCTTCGGCGCGATCATCGAGCTGCGCTCGGAGCCCCGCGACCGCGACGGCCTCCTGGAGATGGGCGCGGCGGGGCCCCTCGCCGGGGCGGCGCTCTCGTTTTTGGCCCTCGCCGTGGGCCTGCCGTCCACACGCCCGCCCGAGGCCCTGCAGCTCAGCCCGCCGGAGCCGTCGTTCTGGGAGCCCTGGCTCACGCCGCTCTTGGCGGCCTCCCCTCGGCTCCAGGCCATAAGCGACTGGCTGAGCCCGCCTGTCCCCGACGGCGAGGCCCCGGTGCTCATCTTCGCGAACCCCCTCATCATGGACCTCCTCGGCGGCCTGCTCCTCGGCGCGCCCCCGGATCGCCTCGCCGTCTTGAGCCCCGTCGCCATGGCCGGCTGGGTCGGCTGCCTGCTCACCGGCATCAACCTCGTGCCCATCGGCCAGCTCGACGGCGGGCACATCCTCACCGCCCTCTGGCCCCAGGGCGAGCGCCGCCGCTCCAGCCTGCTCTTGGGCCTCGCCGTGCTCGGCGGAATCTTGTGGTCGGGATGGCTGTTCTGGGGCTTGCTCCTCGCCCTGACCGGCGCCTGGCGCGGCATCTCCCCGCCGCAGACCCCGCCGCTCTCTCTCCGGGCCAAGGTCATCGGGATCTTGGCGGCCCTCGTCTTCTTCTTGACCTTCATGCCGCGCCCGGTTGAGATGGATAGCCTTCCGGCACCCCCACCTGCGGAGACCCGATGATCAGCCCTCTGCTGCTGCTGCTTCGCGTAAGCCTCAGCGCCTTCGCCGCCGAGGAGGACGTCTCGTTCTACCTGGAGACCGCCCCCTCCAAGCAGAAGTCCGAGCTGGCCGAGGCCGACGCCTTGGCGCGGTCCTCCGAGCTCAACACCCGCGTCGTGCGCCGCTACGTCGGCGGTCAGGGCTGGTGTTACCTGCTCATCGCCGAGGGGTACGAGTCCGAGGTCACCGCCGGGGTGGACGCCGCGAAGCTGGCGAACCTCTCCCACCTCGACGTCACGCTCTATCGCCAACAAGGCAAGGCCGCGGTGAGCGTGCGCACGGCGCCGGGCAGCCCAAGGATCCTTGAGCCCACGCCCGGCGCCCCCGCGCAGGTCGGTGACGATCCGGTGAAGAAGATCCTCGACGATGTCAGCGAGGCCCTCGGCGGCGTGGATGGCGGGGTGGCCGCGCTCCACAAGTCCCCCAGCGTGCGTTTTGAGTACGTGCGAGAGGTCCCGCACCAGGGCCAGCCCATCGTCGCCGAGCACGTCTTCCTCCGCGATGGCGCGCGGGTGAGGCTCGACGTCGTGGTCAAGGGTGGCCCCGCGTCCTCGTCCACCACGGTGATCGACGGGGCCGCGGCGTCGGTGCTCATCGACGGCAAGGTCAGCCCCCGAGACGTGGAGCGCACCCGCGAGGTCATGGCCGAGTACGCCCCCGAGGGCCTCTTGAGCTACCCGCTGCGCTTCGTGAGCCTCGTAGACACCGATCCTTCCCACGTCGCGCTCCAGCTCGTCGGCGAGGAGCGGGTGAACGGTGAGCCCTGTGTGATCCTTGAGTCCAAGCCCGAGGGGGAGGGGAGCGCGGTGCCCGGCCTGCGGCTCGCCGTCTCCAGCAAAGACTGGCGTCCGAGGCAGGTGATCTTCACGACCAGCGCCGGGGTGCTCCTCTACGAGTACTCCGATTGGTCCGAGGTCAGCGCGGGCGTCGTCGTGCCGATGCGGGTCCAGGTCACCCGCGAAGGCACCCTCGTGGAGCGGCTTGAGGTGCGCTCCATGTCCCTCCCCGCCACGATCGCGGCCGACGCCTTCACCCTGCCCGCCGCCCCGGCAAAGTGATCCCGGCGGCGCGACCGCCTTGACACTCCGAGCACGCGAGACTATGTTCGCGGCCACTTCGCCAGACGGTTGTGCTCGTCGGTGCACCCGCTGACGCGGTGGCAACGCTGGTGTAGCTCAGTTGGTAGAGCAGCGGTCTTGTAAACCGCAGGTCGCGGGTTCGACTCCCACCACCAGCTCCACCGACGTCGTTCTTTCAAGCATGTCAAGTTCTGGGGAGTTGCCCGAGTGGCCAAAGGGAGCAGGCTGTAAACCTGCCGGCTTCACGCCTACGTTGGTTCGAATCCAGCACTCCCCACCATCTACCCATCCTGCTCTCCTGTCGTGCGCCGCAACGCGCACGGCAGGAGAGAAGTGATGCGCGGGAATAGCTCAGTTGGTAGAGCATCAGCCTTCCAAGCTGAGGGTCGCGGGTTCGAACCCCGTTTCCCGCTCTCTTCAATGCCGATGTAGCTCAGGGGCAGAGCACCTCCTTGGTAAGGAGGAGGTCATGGGTTCAAATCCCATCATCGGCTCCATTTCAATCTCGTCCCAACAAGATCAGCGCGGCTTGGCGTCAGTCAGGCCCTAGTCTGGAGGTCTCCTCAAATGGCCAAGGAAAAGTTTCAGCGTAACAAGCCCCACGTGAACATCGGGACGATCGGTCACGTGGACCACGGCAAGACCAGCCTCACCGCCGCGATCACCAAGGTGCTCGCGAAGTCCGGTGGCGCCAAGTTCACGGCCTACGATCAGATCGACAAGGCCCCTGAGGAGAAGGCGCGTGGCATCACGATCTCGACCGCCCACGTCGAGTACGAGACCGCCAACCGCCACTACGCGCACGTCGATTGTCCGGGACACGCCGACTACATCAAGAACATGATCACCGGCGCGGCCCAGATGGACGGCGCGATCCTCGTGGTCGCCGCTTCCGACGGCCCGATGCCCCAGACGAAGGAGCACGTGCTCCTCGCCCGTCAGGTGAACGTGCCCTCCATCGTCGTCTTCCTGAACAAGGTTGACCTCCTCGACGACCCCGAGCTCCTCGAGCTCGTCGAGATGGAGATCCGCGAGCTCCTCGACAAGAACGGCTTCCCCGGCGACGACACGCCCATCATCCGCGGCTCCGCCGTGAAGGCCCTTGACGGCGATGACACGGGCGGGATCGGCGAGACGGCCATCCTCAAGCTCATGGAGGCGGTTGACTCGTTCATCCCCACCCCCGTGCGCGCCCTCGACAAGCCCTTCCTCATGCCCGTTGAGGACGTCTTCACCATCTCCGGTCGCGGCACCGTCGCCACCGGTCGTGTGGAGCGCGGCGTGGTGAACACCGGCGACGCGGTGGAGATCGTCGGCCTCGGCGAGACCCGCAACTCGGTCATCACCGGCGTTGAGATGTTCCGCAAGATCCTCGACCGCGGTGAGGCCGGCGACAACATCGGCGCCCTGCTTCGCGGCGTCAAGAAGGAAGAGATCGAGCGCGGCCAGGTCATCGTCAAGCCCAAGTCCGTGACCCCGCACTCCCACTTCGAGTGCACCGCCTACATCCTCAAGAAGGAAGAGGGTGGCCGTCACAAGCCCTTCTTCGACGGCTACAAGCCCCAGTTCTACTTCCGCACCACGGACGTGACTGGCGCGATCTCCCTCCCCAAGGAGATGGAGATGGTGATGCCCGGTGACAACATCACCGTGACCGTCACCCTCCAGACCTCCGTCGCCATGGAGGACCAGCTCCGGTTCGCCATCCGCGAGGGCGGCAAGACCGTCGGCGCCGGCGTCGTCTCCAAGATCCTTGAGGAGCCCAACGCGACGGCCGCCAAGGCCGCCAAGAAGTAGCTCGCCTCTTTAGGGCTCAAGATCGGAGAGTCCCCGGATGGAAGCATCCGGGGGCTTTTCGCTTTGGGGCTTGCGTGGTCGCCCAACCTATGCTATGGGCCGACGGTTACTCTGCTCACTGTTGACCAGACGATCGTCCCCTCGTCAACAGCGCACCCTTCCTGGTTCAAACGTGCCCAACCAACGCTTCATCGTCCTCGCCTTCGTGATCTGCTCCATCATGGTCGGTCTGGTGCTTCGCAGCGCCGCGGTCGCCGTGATGTTGGGTCTGGGCCGGGCCGACACCCTCTTGGGTGGAGCGGTCCCGCTCTCGGCGCTCATCGCGCTGGTGGGTGGGGTGGTCTGCTTCTTCATTCTTCTCAAGAACACTGTCGCCGTGCGCTTCTCCGACGAGGCCATCGGTGAGCTCGCCAAGGTCACTTGGCCCAGCCGTGAAGAGACGATCAACTCATCGCTCGTCGTCGTCGCGACGAGCGTGATCTTCTCGGGCTCGCTGGCGCTGTTTGACTTTGTCTGGGCACGCGCGACAAACTTCTTCCTCTTCACCGCAGGTTAGCCGCTCGGCGGCCTGCGTCACTGTCGGCCGGAGCGGTCGGAGGGACACCCTTCATGTCCAAGGCCTGGTATGTGGTTCACACCTACTCGGGGTTCGAGAACAAGGCCAAAGCGGCCTTGGAAGAGCGCATCAAGCAGCTCGGTGTGAGCCAGCGGTTCGGCGATATCCTCATCCCGACTGAACAAGTCATCGAGGTCAAGGGCGGCCAAAAGCGCTCTGTGACCCGTAAATTCTTCCCTGGTTACATCCTGGTTCAGATGGAGCTCGACAACCTGACCTGGCACGTCGTCAAAGAGACGCCGAAGATCACAGGCTTCGTTGGCGGCACGCGCAACCCTCCTCCGGTGCCCGAGCCCGAGGTGCGTCGCATCACGCGCCAGATGGACCAAGGCGAGGCCGACAAGCCGAAGCCCAAGCTCAACTTCGAGCGCAACGAGGAGGTCCGTGTCGTGGACGGCCCCTTCGCGACGATGAAGGGCGCTGTTGAAGAGGTGAACACCGCCCGCGGCAAGCTCCGGGTGATGGTCACGATCTTCGGTCGCCCCACCAGCGTCGAGCTCGACTTCACGCAGGTCGAGAAGCTCGGCTGAGCTCCCCCCTCTTATGACTTAGCTGGCGTCTCCTTCTCGGCGGCGCAGGAGAATCAACATGGCGAAAAAAGTCACCAACCGCATCAAGCTGCAGATCATGGGCGGAGACGCCAAGCCGGCCCCTCCCGTAGGTCCGGCGCTCGGTCAGGCGGGCGTGAACATCCCCCTGTTCTGCAAAGACTTCAACGCTCGCACCGCGCACATGGCCGCTGACAAGATGCCCGTGCCGGTGTTCATCACCGTTTACAGCGACCGCACGTTCGAGTTCAAGGTAGGCACCCCGCCCGCCTCTGCGCTCCTCCGTAAGGCCGCTGGCGCTGCGAAGGGATCCGGTGAGCCGAACAAGAAGAAGATCGGCACCATCACCGAGGCCCAGCTCAGCGACATCGCTACCATCAAGCTCCCCGACCTCAACACCAGCGATCATGCGGCCGCCGTACGGACGATCGCTGGCACGGCGAAGTCGATGGGAATCAACATCAACAACTGACTCTCATCCTTGGGTGGGGGAGGGTTGGCCGCAGCCCGTTATGACCCCCCCAAGGAGCCTTGTTCGTCTCTGACGGGCTTGGCGAGGAGGACTAGTGTCCAAGCGTAGCAAGCGCTGGGGATCAAACCGCCAAAAGGTTGATCCCCTGGCCAAGTTCACCGTCGATCAGGCGGTGGAGTTGGTCCGTGAGGGCGCGACCGCGAAGTTCGACGAGACCGTCGACGTCGCGGTCAGGCTTGGGGTGAACCCCAAGCACGCGGATCAGATGGTCCGTGGCGCCTGCAGCCTACCCCACGGCACCGGCAAGACCGTTCGTGTTGTCGTCTTCGCTCAAGGCGAAGCCGCTCGACTCGCGACGGAGGCCGGCGCGGATGTGGTTGGCGGCGATGAGCTGATCAACAAAATTCAGAACGAGAACTGGCTAGACTTCGACAAGGCCATCGCTACCCGCGACATGATGGGTAAGGTGGGTCGTCTGGGTCGTGTCCTCGGTCCCCGCGGCTTGATGCCCAACCCCAAGGTTGGCACCGTCGTTGGCCCCGAGCACATCGCCGAGACGGTCGTCGCGCTCAAGGGGGGTCGTATTGACTTCCGCGTTGAGAAGGCGGGTATCGTTCACGCTCCGGTCGGGAAGGCCTCGATGAGCGCATCCGCGCTCAAGGAGAACCTGCTCGCGCTCATCAACGAACTCTTCCGTCTCAAGCCGTCTACGGCCAAGGGCACCTACCTTCGCGGCGCTGCGCTCAGCAGCACCATGGGTGTTGGTGTTCGCCTTGACGTGAACGATGTGGCTCGTGAGACGGGCAAGGCGGGTTGATCCATGAACAAGGCTGAGAAGATCGAGTTCGTGGAGCGCTTCACGGGTGAAATCGGGAGCGCCCCCCTGATCGTTGTGACCGAGTACCGCGCCGTCAAGGTGGCTGACTCGAACAGCCTCCGCCGCCGTCTTGAGGCCAAGGGCCTGAAGCTGGAGGTGGTGAAGAACACCCTGGTTCGCCGGTGTGTTGCTGGGACTCCCAAGGAGGTGATCGTCGATCAGCTCACTGGGATGAACGGCGTGATTATCTCCGGTGAGGATCCTATCGCCTCGGCGAAGGCCATCCGGGAGATCATCGACCCGAAGGGGCCCATTCAGATCAAGTTTGGGTACTTCGACGGCGTCGTTCTGCAGGCCCCCGAGGTTTTGGCGGTCGCTGACCTGCCCAGCCGCGAGGATCTGCTGGCCACCCTGCTCTCTACGCTGCAGGAGGGTCCGCGTCAGATCCTGGGAGTCATCCAAGGGCCCCCGCGCGACCTGCTGTACCTGCTCAAGAACTACGAGACCAAGCTTGCTGAGCAGCAGGCTGGCGAATAACCTACACGATTCCCATTCCCCATCAAGTTCGCAGGAGATCAAGCCATGGCGACTCAGGCTGAAGTTGTCGACTACATCAAGAACCTCAAGCTCTCCGAGGTCAAGGCCCTCATCTCGATCCTCGAGGACGAGCTGGGCGTGAAGGCCTCCGCTCCCGTCGTCGCCGTCGCTGGCGGCGGTGGTGCGGCCCCCGCCGCGGCGGAGCCCGTTGAGGAGAAGACCGAGTTCACCGTCGTCCTCAAGGCCGCCGGTGCCAACAAGATCAACGTCATCAAGGCCATCCGTGAGCTCACGGGCCTTGGTCTCAAAGAGGCCAAGGATCTGGTCGAGGGCGCTCCCCAGGTCGTCAAGGAGAACATCGACAAGGATGCCTCCGAGGCCGCCAAGAAGAAGCTCGTCGAGGCCGGCGCCGAGGTCGAGATCAAGTAGTTGATCAAAGGTGTCGCGCTGGCGGTGCGCGTGAGCTCGCCCCAGCGCGATCCTTTTCTTGACAAACACGCCCAGGCATGTTCTGGGCGGTGTTGTCATTCTGTTGTCTCTGTCTCAAGGCGCCGTCGGCGTTCTCGAGACCCCGCTGGCGCTCGCCAGCTACCCTACGACACATCCCGCGAGACCGCACCCCTTTGATGGTCTACCCGGCTTCTGACGCGTCCTGCGCAGCAGAGAATGCTGCTGTCTCGTTGACATGCAGCGCGGTGAGCTGTGCCTGGGCTGGCCAGCTGGTGTTGCGCAAGGCGCCGTGGTCGAGACGTCCCGGGTTCCTGATGGTTTTCACTCCCGCGGCCGCGATGAGCCTACGCCCTCGGCTCCGCGCGCTGCATGATCGCTGAGGTCCTGATGGCAGACCTTCTCGCAAACAACTTCAAGCATCGGCGTAACTTCGCGAAGGTGAAGCCGGCGGTTGAGATCCAAAACCTCATCGAGATTCAAAAGGAATCTTACGAGGCCTTCCTCCAGAGCCAGGTGCCTCTGGAAGAGCGCAAGAACATCGGCCTTCAGGGCGTGTTCAAGAGCGTTTTCCCGATTCAAGACTTCGCTCAGAAGGCGTCCCTTCAGTTCGTGTCTTTCGATCTGGAGCAGCCGAAGTACGACGTAGACGAGTGCCGCGAGCGCGGCATGACGTTCTCGGCGCCGCTCAAGGTCACCGTGCGCCTCGTCGTCTGGGAGGTCGATCCCGAGACCGAGACCCGCACCGTCTCGAACATCAAGGAGCAGGAGGTCTACTTCGGTGAGATCCCGCTCATGACCGAGAACGGGACCTTCATCGTCAACGGCACCGAGCGTGTCGTCGTCTCCCAGCTCCACCGCAGCCCGGGCATCTTCTTCGACCAGGGCCAGTCCAAGACCGGCGGTGGCAAGGCGATCTTCTCCGCGCGCATCATCCCCAACCGCGGCTCTTGGATCGACTTCGAGTTCGACACGAAGGACATCCTCTACGTCCGCATCGACCGCCGCCGCAAGCTCCCCGCGACGGTGCTCCTGCGCGCCTTGGGCTACTCCACGGAGGAGCTGCTCAACTACTTCTACGAGCGTGAGAAGTACGTCTGGAACGGCGAAGGCTGGTCCAAAGAGACGCCGGTCAGCCTGCTCGCGATCCAGAACGCCACCGTCGAGGTGTTTGACTCGACGGGTGAGGTGCTGTGTAAGCAGGGCAAGAAGTTCCTCAAGCCCGCGATCCGCAAGATGCGTAAGGCGGGCATGATCCGCACCGAGACGCAGCTCATCGACGGCCAGGAGCAAGAGGTCGACATCGCGACGATCCCCGTCGCCGATGGCGCCATCCTCGGCACGGTCTGCGCCTACGACATCGTGGACATGCGCACGGGCCTCGTGCTCGTGCCGTGCAACGAGGCGCTCTCTGAGGAGAACATCCAGCGCGTCATCGAGGCCGGCATCACCGAGTTTGAGGTGCTGTTCATCGACAACGTGATGGTCGGCTCCTTCCTCCGCGACACGCTCCTGGTCGACAAGATCAGCACGACGGAGGAGGCGATCATCGAGATCTACCGCCGCCTTCGCCCGGGCGATCCCCCGACGTATGACACCGCCGTCCAGCACTTCGAGAACCTGTTCTTCAACGCTGAGCGTTACGACCTCTCCCAGGTCGGCCGCCACAAGCTGAACCAGAAGCTCGGCTTGGACCTGTCTCTTGAGCAGACGACCCTCACCCGCGACGACATCCTGCGCGTGGTGAAGTACCTCATCGATCTCAAGAACAACAAGGGCCAGATCGACGACATCGACCACCTCGGCAACCGTCGTATCCGCGCGGTCGGCGAGCTCCTGGAGAACCAGTACCGCATCGGCCTGGTTCGTATGGAGAAGGCGATCAAGGAGCGCATGAGCCTCTCGGAGATCGAGGCGCTGATGCCCCACGACCTCATCAACGCGAAGCCCGTCTCCGCGGTGGTGAAGGAGTTCTTCGGCTCGTCCCAGCTCTCGCAGTTCATGGACCAGACGAACCCGCTCTCTGAGGTCACCCACAAGCGCCGCCTGTCTGCCCTCGGGCCGGGTGGTCTCACCCGCGAGCGCGCCGGCTTCGACGTCCGCGACGTTCACCCGACCCACTACGGCCGCATCTGCCCCATCGAGACGCCTGAAGGTCCGAACATCGGCCTCATCGCGTCGTTGTCCACCTACGCCCGGGTCAACGGCTTCGGCTTCATCGAGACGCCGTACCAGCTCGTGCGTGAGGGCCGCGTCGTCAACGAGGTGAAGTACTTCACCGCCGACGAAGAAGAGGGCGCCGAGGGCAAGGGCAACGTCATCGCCCAGGCCTCCGTGGCCTTCAACCCCGACGGCAGCTTCGTCGACAACGTCGTCGCCGCCCGCGTCGAGGGCGAGTTCGCGATGGTCTCCAAGGACTCCGTCACCCTGCGTGACGTCTCCGCGAACCAGCTCGTGTCCGTCGCCGCGTCGCTCATCCCGTTCTTGGAGAACGACGACGCGAACCGCGCGCTCATGGGCTCCAACATGCAGCGCCAGGCCGTGCCGGTCATCCGCACCGAGGCCCCGTTCGTGGGCACCGGCATGGAGTCCGTCGTGGCCCGTGACTCCGGCGTCACCACCACCGCGCGTCGCTCGGGTGTGGTCACGGCGCTCGACGCCTCCCGCATCGTCATCAAGTGTGACGAGGTGGACGAGAACGGCGAGGTCGGCGCCGACGTCGACATCTACAACCTCACCAAGTTCATCCGCTCCAACCAGAACACCTGCATCAACCAGCGCCCCGTCGTTCGCCTCGGCGAGCGCGTGACGAAGGGTGAGGTGATCGCCGACGGTCCGGCGACGGATCGTGGTGAGCTGGCGCTTGGTCAGAACGTCGTCGTCGCGTTTATGCCTTGGCAGGGCTACAACTTCGAGGACTCCATCCTCGTCTCCGAGCGGCTGGTGCGTGAGGACTACTTCACCACCATCCACATCGAAGAGTTTGAGGTCGCGGCCCGCGACACCAAGCTCGGCAAAGAGGAGATCACCCGCGACATCCCGAACGTCGGTGAGGACGCCCTCAAGAACCTCGACGACTCCGGCATCGTGCGCATCGGCGCCGAGGTTCGCCAAGGCGACATCCTCGTCGGCAAGATCACGCCGAAGGGCGAGACCCAGCTCTCCCCCGAAGAGAAGCTCCTCCGGGCGATCTTCGGTGAGAAGGCGGGCGATGTCCGCGACACCTCGCTCCGGGTGCCCCCCGGTGTGGAGGGCACGGTCATCAGCGCCCAGGTCTTCGCCCGCGAAGGCGTCGAGAAGGACGACCGCGCGCTTGACATCGAGCGTCAGGCGGTGGTCCGCATCGAGCGTGACCGCGACGCCAAGATCGCGACTCTGCGTGACTCCGCCCATCGTCAGCTCGTGATGCTGCTCAATGGTCGGGTCTCCGGCAGCCGCATCCTCGACGAGAACACCGGCGAGGAGCTCATCGGCCGTGGCGAGACCTTCTCCGAGTCCGCGCTCTCCCGCGTCGGCTTCGAGCAGTACGTCAAGCTCACCGTCGAGGACGGCGCCGAGGTCGAGGAGCAGGTCTGGGGTCTCATGGACCGCGTCCGTGAGAAGGAGGAGCAGGTCCGTGAGCGGTTCGCCGCCAAGATCGATCGCCTCAAGAAGGGCGACGAGCTCCCGCCGGGCGTCATCAAGCTGGTGAAGGTCTATGTCGCCATCAAGCGCAAGATCTCCGTCGGTGACAAGATGGCCGGACGGCACGGCAACAAGGGCGTCGTCTCCAAGATCCTCCCCGAGGAGGACATGCCTTACCTGCAGGACGGCACCCCGGTTGACATCGTGCTCAACCCCCTCGGCGTGCCCTCCCGCATGAACGTCGGGCAGATCTTGGAGGTCCACCTCGGCTGGGCCGCGCGTGGCATGGGCTTGCGCATCGGCGAGCTCCTGGAGGAGAAGTACTCGACGGCGTCGCTGCGTGAGTACCTGCTCCAGGTCTACGAGGACTCTCCCCAGGTGCAGGACTTCGTGCGCACCGCGGATGACGACTCGTTGCGGAAGTTCGGCGCCAAGTACAGCCGCGGCGTCACCACGGCGAGCCCTGTGTTCGCCGGGGCGAGCGAAGAGCAGATCAAGAACGCCTTGGACGTCGCCGGTCTCGACCGTGACGGCCAGAGCTTGCTCTTCGATGGCCGCACCGGCGAGCCCTTCGACCGCCGGGTCACCGTCGGCGTGATGTACATGCTCAAGCTCCATCACCTCGTCGATGACAAGATCCACGCGCGCTCCATCGGGCCCTACTCGCTGGTCACCCAGCAGCCCCTCGGCGGTAAGGCCCAGTTCGGTGGTCAGCGCCTCGGTGAGATGGAGGTCTGGGCCCTTGAGGCCTACGGCGCGGCCTACAACCTTCAGGAGTTCCTGACGGTGAAGTCCGACGACGTCACGGGCCGCACCCGCATGTACGAGTCCATCGTCAAGGGCGAGAACGTGCTGGAGGCCGGGCTCCCCGAGGCCTTCAACGTGCTCGTGAAGGAGCTCCAGGCCCTCGCCCTTGATGTGGACCTCATCGAGGACAAGGAGGCTCTGCGCGGCTAGCCGCGCGGGGTCTTCCCCTCCCTGTTTTCAATAGATCTCGCGCAGGGGCGACGTCGCGGCCCGAGTGGCTCTCGCACGTCGCCCTCCAATGACCCTTCCAGGAGTCAGCCGTGAAGGACATTTACAACCTCTTCGACAAGCCGAAGAACCCGCTCAACTATGTGGCCGTGCGCATCAGCCTGGCCTCGCCGGAGAAGATCCGGAGCTGGTCCCACGGTGAAGTGAAGAAGCCTGAGACCATCAACTACCGGACCTTCAAGCCCGAGAAGGATGGTCTGTTCTGCGCGAAGATCTTCGGGCCCGTCAAGGACTACGAGTGCTTGTGCGGCAAGTACAAGCGCATGAAGTTCCGCGGGATCACCTGCGAGAAGTGCGGCGTTGAGGTCATCCAGTCCAAGGTCCGCCGCGAGCGCCTGGGCCACATCGACCTCGCCACCCCCGTCGCGCACATCTGGTTCCTCAAGAGCCTCCCCAGCCGCATCGCGAACCTCCTCGACGTGTCCCTGAAGGACCTTGAGAAGGTGCTGTACTGCGAGAGCTACATCGTCACCAACCCCATGGAGACCACCCTCAAAGAGGGTGAGATCCTCTCCGAGGAGGACTACCAGGAGGCTGTGCAGACCTTCGGGTACGGCACCTTCGAGGTCGGCATGGGCGGCGAGGTCATCCGCGACATGCTCGCGCGGCTGGACATCGTGGCGATGGCCAACAAGCTGCGCACGGAGATGAAGGAGACGACGTCTGAGCCCCAGCGTCGTAAGTTCGCCAAGCGCCTCAAGATCGTCGAGGGCCTGCGCGACTCGGGCAACCGCCCCGAGTGGATGATGCTGGAGGTGATCCCGGTCATCCCGCCCGACCTCCGCCCCCTGGTGCCCTTGGACGGCGGCCGCTTCGCGACCTCGGACCTCAACGATCTCTACCGCCGCGTGATCAACCGGAACAACCGCCTCAAGCGGCTCCAGGATCTCAACGCGCCGGAGATCATCATCCGCAACGAGAAGCGGATGTTGCAGGAGGCCGTGGACGCGCTCTTCGACAATGGTCGTCGCGGCAAGATCTTCACCGGCCCCAACAAGCGCCCCCTGCGCTCGCTCTCGGACATGCTCAAGGGCAAGCAGGGTCGCTTCCGGCAGAACCTCCTCGGGAAGCGCGTCGACTACTCCGGCCGCTCGGTCATCGTCGTCGGCCCCGAGCTGCGCCTGCACCAGTGCGGTCTCCCCAAGAAGATGGCGTTGGAGCTCTTCAAGCCCTTCATCTACAACAAGCTTGAGGAGCGTGGCTTCGTCACGACCATCAAGGCCGCCAAGAAGATGGTGGAGAAGGAGCCCGAGGAGGTCTGGGACATCCTGGAGGAGGTCATCCAGGAGCATCCCGTGATGCTCAACCGCGCGCCGACCCTGCACCGCCTCGGCATCCAGGCCTTCGAGCCCGTGCTCATCGAGGGCAAGGCCATCCGTCTGCACCCGCTCGTCTGTACGGCGTTCAACGCCGACTTCGACGGTGACCAGATGGCCGTTCACCTCCCGCTCAGCATCGAGGCCCAGATCGAGGCCCGCGTGCTCATGATGTCCACCAACAACATCCTGAGCCCCGCGAACGGCAAGCCGATCATCCAGCCCTCTCAGGACATCGTCCTGGGCTGCTACTACATGACCCGCGAGCGGGACCAGGCGAAGGGCCACGGCCGCGCCTTCTCCGACCCGAGCGAGGTCGCCATCGCCTACGACGCCGGTGAGGTCGCCCTTCAGGCCAAGGTCCGCGTGCGTCTGCCCGCGTTGGCCCTTGAAGACCGCATCACCGACTTCATCCCTGAGCTCGCCGACGCCCACCTCATCATCGGCGTGGACGCCGGCCCCGGCGCCAACCAGCGCGAGGCCTGGTACATCAACCGCGGCGGGCTTCGGATGCGCGCGGCCGGCCAGCTCGTCTACGAGCTGCCGAGCATGGGCGGTGACGTCGTCGTCTCCTTGGACGGCACGCCCATCGACCCCAGCCAGCACCCCGGCGCGGTCGCGTTCATCGACCTGCACCACCGCGAGACGAGCGCCTCGGCGGTCGTTGAGCAGGCCCGCGGCCGCGGCGTGTTCGGCTTCACCGCCCAGCACCACGGGGCTGGCGTAGACGGCCTCATCGGCCAGCTCGCCGTGAACACCGGCAGCCAGTCCTTCAGCGATGACGAGCGTGAGTCGGCTGACCTCGGCGACGCCGTCGCCTGGGCCTACCGCCTGCCCAAGCTGCGCGACAACAACCGCGTCGTCGTCGTGATGAACCCCCGCTGCGCCACCACGGCGAGCGGCGGGTTCCTCGTGGACGCCCGCTTCAACACCTCCCACCGCATGTCGCTGCTGCGTGAGGCCGTGAAGTGGTCGCGTGAGAAGTTCGGCGACGATCTCGTCCTGGTCGTGGCGCCCGGCGGCTTCTTCGGCTTCGAGGGGCAGATCCCCCTGCACACCCTCGACAACGAGAACGACGGTCAAGAGTCCCGCTACGAGGTGGTGGACACCACCGTCGGCCGCGTGCTCTTCTTCGACATCATCCCCAAGCCCCTGCCGTTCTCCGCCGTCAACCGGACGATGAACAAGAAGGCGCTCGGTGAGCTGATCGACCGCTGCTACCGCACCTGCGGCCCCAAGGCCACGGTGCTCCTCGCCGACGCGCTGATGAGCCTCGGGTTCACGATGGCCGCTCGCGCGGGCATCTCCATCGCCATTGACGACATGCTCATCCCGTCCCGCAAGGACGAGATCCTCGACAACGCCCGTCACGAGGTGGCGGACATCGAGACCCAGTACAACGACGGCCTCATCACCGTCGGCGAGAAGTACAACAAGGTCGTCGATATCTGGTCGAAGGTCACCGACGAGATCTCCAAGGAGCTGCTGCGCGAGATCGGCGTGCAGAAGCTGCGCGGCGAGGACGGCGAGCTGCGGGACCACACGTCCTTCAACTCCGTCTTCATGATGGTCGACTCCGGCGCCCGTGGTTCACCGACCCAGGTCCGCCAGCTCGCCGGTATGCGTGGCCTCATGGCCCGCCCCTCCGGCGAGATCATCGAGACGCCCATCACCGCGAACTTCCGCGAGGGCCTCTCGGTGCTCCAGTACTTCATCTCCACCCACGGCGCCCGAAAGGGTCTCGCGGACACGGCGTTGAAGACCGCGAACTCCGGCTACCTCACCCGCCGCCTCGTCGATGTTGTCCAGGACACCATCATGACGGCTCGGGACTGCGGCACCCAAGAGGGCATGGACGTCACCTCCCTCATCGAGGGCGGCGAGATCATCGAGCATCTCGGTGAGCGTGTCCTCGGTCGTGTGGCGGCCGCGGACGTGCTCGACCCCTACTCGGATGAGGTGCTCGTCCCGCGCAACGGGATGCTCGACGAGAAGGCCGTGGAGAAGATCGTCGCCGCGGGCGTGGAGCGCATCAAGATCCGCTCCGTGCTCACCTGCGAGATGCGCTGGGGCGTGTGCAGCATGTGTTACGGCCGCGACCTGGCGCGCGGCGAGCTGGTCAACGTCGGTGAGGCCATCGGCGTCATCGCCGCCCAGTCCATCGGCGAGCCCGGCACGCAGCTCACCATGCGCACCTTCCACATCGGTGGCGCCGCCTCGGCGAAGGTCACCCAGGCCTCCATCGAGCTCAAGACCTCGGGCACCATCCGGTACTCCGACGCGCTCTCCATCGTCCGCAACCGCGAGAACAACGCCGTGGCGATGAGCCGCAACGGCGAGATCTCCGTGGCCGACGACAAGGGCCGCGAGCGTGAGCGCTACGCGATCCCCTACGGCGCCTTCATCCTCGTCAAGGACGGCGAGAAGGTCACCGCCAAGACGCGCATCGCCGAGTGGGATCCATTCACCACGCCGATCCTCGCGAATGACTCCGGCGCGGCGAAGTACGAGGATCTCATCCCCGGCAAGTCCCTTGAGGAGAAGCTGGAGCAGATCACCGGCCGCAGCCGCAAGGTCGTGCTGGAGTTCAAGGACGGCGACATCAAGCCCCGCATCGTGCTGCGCGACGCCGAGTCCCGCAAAGCGAAGGCCCGGTTCTTCCTCCCCGTCGGCGCCAACATCATGGTGAACGAAGGCGACGACATCTTGCCCGGCGACGTCGTCGCCAAGATCCCCCGCGAGACCACGAAGACCAAGGACATCACCGGCGGTCTGCCGCGTGTGGCTGAGCTCTTCGAGGCCCGCAAGCCCAAGGAAGTCGCCGTCATCTCCGAGACCGACGGCGTGGTCTCCTTCGGCAAGGACACGAAGGGCAAGCGCCGCATCGTGGTCACCGCCGAGGACGGCAGCGCGACGGAGTACCTGATCGCCAAGGGCAAGAACATCACCGTGAACGAGGGTGACTTCGTCCGCGCGGGTGACGCGCTCATGGACGGCGCCGCGAACCCCCACGACATCCTCAAGATCAAGGGTGAGGCCGCCCTGGCCCGCTACCTGGTCGATGAGGTGCAGGAGGTCTACCGGCTCCAAGGCGTGAAGATCAACGACAAGCACATCGAGGTGATCGTCCGCCAGATGCTGCGCCGGGTGAAGATCCGCGCGGTCGGCGACACGGACTTCCTCGTCGATGAGCAGGTCGAGAAGCATCGGTTCGAGGAGTTCAACCGCAGCATCGTCGCCGCGGGTGGTCGCCCGGCCGTCGCCGATCCTCTGCTCCTCGGCATCACGAAGGCTTCGCTCTCGACCGACTCTTTCCTCTCGGCGGCCTCCTTCCAGGAGACCACCCGCGTGCTCACTGAGGCCTCTATCCACGGGCGTATTGACACGCTCCGCGGCCTCAAAGAGAACGTCACCATGGGCCGTCTGATCCCCGCGGGCACAGGCTTCGCGGCGTACCAGAAGCTCGGCATGATGACGCGGGATCAGTCCGAGGCCGAGGTCGCCCCCGAAGAGAAGCTGGGGATGTAACGATCGCCTCATTTCGCTCCTGTTCTTGACTGGGGAGCGTCGTCCGAATAGATCGCCACGGTTCATGGGACGATCAGGCGGCGCGCCCCGCTCCAAACAGAGCTGCCCCCTTCTCCTGTCGTCATTTCCTCAAGAGGTTCCCGGATGCCCACCATCAACCAGCTCGTCCGTAAGGGACGGCAGAAGGTTGCGACCAAGTCCAAGTCGCCCGCCCTCATGGGCTGCCCGCAGAAGCGCGGCGTCTGCACTCGTGTGTACACGACCACCCCCAAGAAGCCCAACTCGGCGCTCCGTAAGGTCGCCCGTGTTCGTCTCACCAACGACATGGAGGTCACCGCCTACATCGGTGGTGAGGGCCACAACCTCCAAGAGCACTCCTCGGTGCTCATTCGTGGTGGTCGCGTCAAGGACCTGCCTGGCGTTCGGTACCACATCATCCGCGGCACCCTCGACTCCCAGGGCGTCAACGCCCGGCGCCAGGGCCGCTCCAAGTACGGCGCCAAGCGGCCCAAGAAGTAAGGTTCTGATCCATGCCTCGTCGTCACGAAGTCCCCAAGCGTATTGTGCTGCCTGACCCCAAGTTTGGGGACAAGGCGGTGACCAAGTTCATGAACGCCGTGATGGAAGATGGAAAAAAGGCTGTCGCCGAGTCCATCGTCTATGGTGCGTTCGATGTCATCGAGGATCGCACCCGCGAGGAGCCCATCAAGGTCTTCCGGCGGGCGCTTGAGAACGTCTCTCCTTTGGTGGAGGTCAAGTCTCGCCGCGTGGGTGGCTCTACCTACCAGGTGCCGATCGAGGTCCGCAACGATCGTCGTATGGCGCTCGCGATGCGGTGGATCATCATCTTCGCCCGCAAGCGCAGCGGCCGGTCCATGCAAGAGAAGCTCGCCAACGAGCTGATCGAGGCCTCCCACAACCGCGGCAACGCGGTGAAGCGGAAGGACGAGACCCACCGTATGGCCGAGGCCAACAAGGCGTTCGCGCACTACCGCTGGTAATCGCGCCGTCACCTCTTCGCGGCCCGCTGAGCGCCTTGGTGCTCAGCGGGCCGTCTCTTTTTTCTGATGGACCCGATGATCCGCCGCATTCGAAACATCGGCATCCTCGCCCACATCGACGCCGGGAAGACCACGCTCACCGAGCGGATCCTCATGGCGACGGGCCGCATCCGCATCCCCGGGGAGGTGGACGACGGCACGGCGACCATGGACTTTATGGTCCAGGAGCGCGAGCGGGGCATCACCATCGGCGCCGCCGCGACGCGCGTGGGCTGGCGTGATCATGTCATCCACCTCATCGACACCCCCGGGCACGTCGACTTCACCATCGAGGTTGAGCGCTCGCTCCGAGTGCTCGACGGGGCGATCGTCGTGCTCTCGGCGAGCGAAGGTGTGCAGCCGCAGACCGAGCACGTCTGGGCCCAGGCGGACGCGCGCGGGGTGCCGCGCCTGGTGTTCATCAACAAGCTCGATCGGGTCGGCGCCGACTTTGACCGCTGCCTCGCCGACCTGCAGAGCCGCCTCAACGCCCCCGCCGTGCCGTTTCAGCTCCCCGTCGTCGAGGATGGGCGCCTGCTCGGCGTGCTCGACCTCGTCCACGCCAAGCTCCTGACGTTCACCCGCCAAGACCGCGGCGTGATCGTGCAGGCCGCGCCAGTGCCTGAGTCTCTGGAGGTCGAGCTCGCCTTTGGCCGCGAGGCGCTCCTCAACGCCGCGCTGCACAGCGACGCGGTCATGGAGCGATACCTCGCCACCGGAGAGGTGAGCCCCGCCGACCTCTACGCCGACGCGCGCCAACGTGTGCTGGAGGGGGCGCTGGTCCCGGTCTTCTGCGGCGCGGCGAAGCACCACCAGGGCGTGCAGCCCCTCTTGGACGCGGTGATCGAGCTTCTGCCCTCCCCGGCGGACGTGGGGCCTTGCCACGGCGTGAGCGCCATGGGACGGGGTACGTCTGAGCGTCGCCGCCCCGAGCTCTCGGAGCGTGCCTGCGCGCTCGTGTTTAAGCTCGTTCACGATCGGGACGAGGGCCTGCTCGCGTTCACCCGGGTGTACTCGGGCGCCTTGCGAGTGGGGGACGTCGTGCTCAACCCGCGCACGGGCGCGCAGCAGACGATCACCCAGCTCTTCGCCGCCCACGCCGAGGAGCTGGAGCCGGTGAGCGTCGCCGAGGCGGGCGCGATCACCGTCGTCGCTGGGCTCACCCACCCGATCACGGGCGACACCCTCTGCGACCCCGGCGCTCCGCTGCTCCTGGAGCCGCTCACGCCCCCGTCGCCGGTGCTCGGCGTCGTGATCGAGGCCGAGACCGTCGAGAGCGAAGAGCGCCTCAACGCCGCGCTCCAGCGCCCTTTGCTAGAAGACCCCACCCTGCGCCTCACCGTCGATCCTCAGACGGGCCAGCGTGTGCTGGAGGGCATGGGCGAGCTGCACCTGGAGATCGCCGTCGAGCGCCTGCGACGGGAGCACGGCCTCGCCCTTCGTGTGGGCCAGCCTCGGGTCACCTACCTGCTGGCGCCGAGCGTCAGCGCGGTGGGGGAGGGGAGCCACCGCCTGGTGACCAGCGCGGGTGAACAACGCGCGACGCTTGAGGTTCGGCTCACGCTGCAGCCCGACGTGCCTCTGGTGAGCATCGAGCCCGGCTGGGCGGCGATCGCCCTGCCTGAAGACTACGCCGAGGCGATCGTCAGCGCGCTTCGTGCCGGGGTGGAGAACGCCCTCGGCGGAGGGGCCCCGCTGGCCTTCGCGCGGGTCTCCGTGAGCGGTGGATCGTGTGAGCCAGGGCCTGGAGCGCTGATCGCGGCCCGGGTCGCGGCGGGCCTCGCCTTGGACGACGCGCTGAAAAGATCGTCGATCATGGTGATGGAGCCGATCATGCGCCTTGAGGTTCGCACGCCGGGCGACTATATGGGCGGGGTCCTGGGTGACCTCCAGGCGCGACGCGGGATCGTCACCTCGACGACGCCGAGACCGCCGCTACAGGTCATCGAGGCCGACGTGCCCCTCGCCGAGCTGGTTGGTTACACAACCGCGCTGCGATCGGCCACACAAGGCCGTTCGTCGGCCAGCATCCAGTTCTCCCGTCATTCCCCCGCGCCCCCCAAGCTCTCTCGCCTCATCTTCGAGCCCCTCGTGGGTGATCGTGTAAAGAGCGAACCGTGACCACCATGCGCATGAGCCCTCCTGAACCTGCCCCCAACCGCGCCGCCGATGCGGCAGAGAGGGGAAAGGTGATCTTCAGGGTGGCCAACTCCGCAACGACCGGCTAAGCGCGGTTGTTGCGTCTTCTCGGAGTCGCTGTCCGCCCCTCCTGGACATCCACCCCGATCAGCCCGAATCCATCGAGCCCGCCGCGCCGGACAACCCCCGAGCAGGCTGGTACGTCAGAAACGAACAGGACCGTCATCTCATGGCCAGCACCAACAAGATTCGTATTCGTCTCAAGGCCTACGACCACAAGCTGCTGGATCGGAGCGCTGGGGAGATCGTGGAGACCGCTCGACGCACTGGCGTGCGCATCCGCGGTCCCTTTCCCCTGCCCACGACGGTCTCCCGCTGGACGGTTCTTCGTGGCCCTCACGTCGACAAGAAGTCCCGTGAGCAGTTCGAGCGCCGCACGCATCACCGCCTCCTCGACATTCTTGAGCCCACCCAGCAGACCGTGGACGCGCTCATGAAGCTCGACCTCTCGGCTGGTGTTCACGTCGAGATCAAGCTGTCCTGAGCGGACACCCTTCCCACTGATTCAGTCGGGCGCCACATCCTTGATCTCAAGGGTGGAGAACTGGCGTCACGATGGAGCTCAAAGATGCCTACGATTGACGTAGTCAACACAGCCAAGGAGACCGTCGGCTCAGTCGAGCTGCCCGACGACATCTTTGGCGTTGAAGTGAAAGAGCACCTCTTCTACACGGTGGTGCGGTACCAGCTCGCCAACCGTCGCGCCGGCACCCACAAGGTGAAGTCCCGGTGCGAGGTGTCCGGCGGTGGCCGCAAGCCCTTCAAGCAGAAGGGGACCGGCCGCGCTCGTCAAGGCACGATCCGCGCCCCCCAGATGCGGGGCGGTGGTGTCGTCCACGGGCCGACCCCCCGGGACCACGGCTTCAAGGTCTCCAAGAAGGTCCGTCGTGCGGCCCTCTGCTGCGCCCTCTCTCGGCGCGTGCAAGAGTCCAAGCTGACGGTCTTCAACGCCTTCGAGCTCTCCGCGGTGAAGACCAAGGAGTTTCGTAAGGTGATGGACAGCTTCGGCTTCGATGACCTGCTGCTCATCCTGCCCGAGAAGGACAGCGCCGTCTACTTGTCGGCTCGCAACCTTCCCGATGTGCAGGTGCTGCCGGTCGCCGGGCTCAACGTCTACGACGTGCTCAAGCACAAGAACATCGCGGTCACCAGCGCTGCGGTCGACTCCATCGTGTCGCGGCTGGGGAGGTGAGAGATGGCGCAGATTCATGATGTGCTCCTCCGTCCGCTGACCACCGAGAAGGGCGCCGTTCTGGAGTCCACTCAGAACACCTACGTCTTCGCGGTTGGCCTCAAGGCCAACAAGATCCAGATCAAGGCCGCTGTTGAGGCCTTCTTCGGGGTGAGCGTCGAGGCGGTGCGGACTTCGGTGGTCCGTGGCAAAAACAAGCGTTTCGGTCGCCACTCCGGGCGTCGGTCTGACTGGAAGAAGGCATACGTCAAGCTCGCGGGCGGTGACGTGCTGAACTTCTTCAGCGACGAAGCCCAGGCCTGAGGTCATTGAGGTAGACATGGGAACCAAGAGCTTCAAGCCTACGAGCAACGGCCTCCGCTTCAAGACGGTGTCGGACTTCGCTGAGATCACCACGGGCTCTCCTGAGCGTTCGTTGGTCCTCCCGATGCGCGGCACTGGCGGTCGCAACAACTTCGGTCGCGTCACCAGCCGCTTCCGCGGCGGTGGCCACAAGCGCCGCTACCGTTTGATCGACTTCCGTCGTGACAAGCAGGGCGTGCCCGGCTGCGTCGCGTCCGTGGAGTACGATCCCAACCGCACCGCGAACATCGCCCTCATCCACTACAAGGACGGCGAGAAGCGGTACATTCTGCACCCCAACAACCTGAAGGTCGGCGACACCATCGTCACCTCAGACCAGGCCGACATCAAGCCCGGCAACGCGATGCGTCTCGCGTCCGTTCCCCTGGGCACCTGGGTGCACAACGTGGAGCTCTACCCGTCTCGCGGCGGTCAGCTCTGCCGCTCGGCCGGGAGCTACGCCCAGGTCATGGCGAAGGAGAACAGCTATGTCCTCCTCCGTCTGCCCTCCGGTGAGCTCCGTCGTGTTCACGAGAACTGCCTCGCCACCATCGGCCAGGTCGGTAACCTTGAGCACGAGAACATCTCTCTGGGTAAGGCGGGTCGCGCTCGGTGGCTGGGGCGTCGTCCTCACAACCGTGGCGTCACCATGAACCCCATCGACCACCCGCACGGTGGTGGTGAGGGCAAGACCTCCGGCGGTCGTCACCCCGTGACGCCCTGGGGTCAGCCCACTCGTGGTTACAAGACTCGCTCGCGCAAGAAGCCGAGCACCGCCTTCATCGTCAAGCGCCGTAAGTAGGTTCAGGAGTTCTCGTGGCACGCTCAATCAAGAAGGGCCCCTTTGTGGATGCCCACCTGGAGAAGAAGGCGGTCCTCGCCCGGAGCTCCGGCCAAGGCGCCCCTGTCGTCAAGACCTGGAGCCGGCGCTCAACCATCCTCCCCGACTTCATCGGGTTGACGTTCGCAGTTCACAACGGTAAAAAGTTCGTGACTGTGTATGTGACGGAGAACATGGTCGGGCACAAGCTCGGCGAGTTCTCCCCTACCCGTACCTTCTTCGGCCACGCCGCGGATCGGAAAACAAAGGTGCGCTGAGCGCGCGAGGGGTCGCGCTACAGTCGCGGCCCCAGCGCTCCACAGCCACCCATCACTTCGCTCACGAAGCGAAAGGGTCATCAAATGGAGTCTACAGCCATTCTCCGATTCGCGCGGGTGTCGGCCCAGAAGGCCCGCCTCGTGGCCGATCTGATTCGCGGTCGGGATGTTGGGCAGGCGCTTGAGGTGCTGACGTTCACCAACAAGAAGTCCGCCCCGCTCATCAAGAAGCTCATCGAGTCGGCCGTCGCCAACGCCGAGCACACCTCCAAGGTGAAGTCCAGCGAGGTCGACATCGACGCTCTGTACGTCAAGTCGATCATGGTGGACCAGGGCACCACACTTCGTCGTTTCCGGCCTCGCGCGCAGGGACGGGCCACCCCGATCCGCAAGCAGACCGCCCACATCACCGTGGTCCTTGGGACGCGGGAGGAGTAAGTCGTCATGGGTCAAAAAGTTCACCCTGTCGGCTTCCGAGTCGGCATCGTTCGTGGTTGGGATGCCCAGTGGTATGCCGACAAGAACTACCAGCGGTTCCTCCATGAGGACATCGCGATCCGGAAGTACGTCAAAGAGAAGTATGCTCAGGCGAGCATCTCTCGCGTGACCATTGAGCGCGCCGCCAACAAGGCGAAGGTGTTCATCCACGCGGCGAAGCCTGGCATCATCCTCGGCAAGCGCGCGACCGGGCTTGAGAGCCTGCGCAGCGATCTGCAGAAGCTCACGTCCACCGAGATCTATCCGAACGTCGTTGAGGTTCGGAAGGTTGAGACCGACGCGCAGCTCGTGGCCGAGAACATCGCGGCCCAGCTCGTCAAGCGTGTGTCCTTCCGTCGCGCCCTCAAGAAGGCGATGACCCAGGCGACGCGCTCCGGCGCCAAGGGTGTCAAGGTTATGTGCAGCGGGCGTCTCGGCGGGGCTGAGATGTCTCGTCGTGAATGGTACCACGAGGGACGAGTTCCCCTACACACCCTCCGTGCCGACATCGACTACGGCTTCGCCGAGGCGAAGACCACCTACGGTGTCATTGGCGTCAAGGTTTGGGTGTTCAAGGGTGAAATTCTGCCCGGTGACGATGAGCGTTGAGGCCGTCCTGGCCCAGGAGTGTTCAGTACCATGCTGTCTCCCAAGCGTGTCAAGTACCGCAAGCAGCAGAAGGGCAGGATGAATGGGCTGTCGTACCGCGGCAGCGACGTCTCCTTCGGCGAGTTTGCTCTTCAGGCCACAGGTTGTGGCCGCATCACCGCACGTCAGCTTGAGGCGGCGCGTATCGCGCTGACCCGTCACGTGAAGCGCGGTGGCAAAGTCTGGATCCGGATCTTCCCGGACAAGCCCATCTCCAAGAAGCCGGCCGAGACCCGAATGGGTAAAGGTAAGGGCGCTCCTGAGCTGTGGGTCGCGGTGATTCAGCCTGGTCGCGTCTTGTACGAGATCGAGGGTGTCGCCGAGGACGTAGCGATGGAGGCTCTTCGTCGCGCTGGCCACAAGCTTCCGCTTGAGTGGCGTGTCGTCAAGCGGGAAGGGGTCATCTGATGAAGTACACTGAGCTCACAAGCCTCTCTGACGAGCAGCTTGTTCACAAGGAGCTGGCGCTTGAGCGCGAGCTCACCGCCTTTCGTTTTCGGCTCTTCACCAACCAGCTGGACGACAACTCCAAGCTGAAGAAGATCCGGAAGGACATCGCCCGCGTTCAGACCGCAGCTCGCGCCCGCGAGCTGGCCCAGGGGCTCGCCCCGAACGGCCTGCGGGACCGGTTTAAGTCTACGTTCCAGGCCCAGGCCCTCGGTGGTCGGCAGGAGGGATCGTCCTTCCTCAAGGGTGTGGTTGACAAGGCCGGCGGTAACGAGTAAGTAGCAGTGCCCGATGCCGAGCGTGTCGGGCTCCGCTCTCTCGTCCTTCGATGTTCATGGTACCGGGTCGGGTGGTTCCTCCGGTACGTAGTACGATACTCTCCTGGTCTGAGTCCTACTTCGGTGGGAGACCCGCCAGGGCACCAGTAACCCGCGTTGGCGTTCATCGTCGGCGTATTCTGCACATGTGAGCAGATCTAATGTCCGCAGAGAACAGCGATAGTTCGGGCCGTCGCCTGCTGACCGGTCGTGTCGTCTCCAACAAGATGGACAAGACCGTCGCGGTTGAGGTCGTCCGGCGTGTCAAGCATCCCAAGTACGAGAAGTACGTCAACCGCCGTAACGTGTTCAAGGCGCACGATGAGGCCAACGAGTGCCAGCTTGACGACATCGTCGTCATCCAGGAGTCTCGTCCTCTCTCTCGCACCAAGCGCTGGCTTGTCGTCGAGCGGCGTCCCCACCACGGTTGATGTTCGAGTCGCTCGCCTGGCAAGCCGGGTGAAGTCGGAGGACTTATGATCCAGAATCTCACGGTCTTGGAGGTCGCAGACAACAGCGGCGCCAAGAAGCTCCGTACCATCAAGGTGATCGGCGGCTCTCGTCGTCGGTATGCGTCGATTGGTGACGTTGTGGTCGTCTCGATTCGTGAGGCGCTCCCCAACGGCAAGGTGAAGAAGGGCGATGTGGCGCGAGCCGTCATCGTGCGGACCAGCAAAGAGGTTCGCCGCCCCGATGGCACCTACATCCGTTTCGACAACAACTCTGCCGTCCTCATCAACAAGGATGGAGAGCCCATCGGCACTCGTATCTTCGGACCTGTGGCGCGTGAGCTTCGCGCCAAGAAGTACATGAAGATCGTGTCTTTGGCTCCCGAAGTCCTCTAGCAGCTCAGGAGCGTGCCATGTCGGCGCCCAAATTTAAGATCAAGCGTGGCGACACCGTAGTGGTTGTCGCGGGCCGTCACAAGGGGAGCCGGGGCAAGGTCCTCACGGTCATCCCTGAGGACTCTCGGGTTGTTGTCGAGGGCGTTGCCCTCGTCAAGCGCCACCAGAAGGGCGCGGGCGAACAGCCTGGCCAGATCATTCAGAAAGAGGCCGCGATTCACATCTCGAACGTCGCGCTCTGGAGCGAGTCCTTGCAGAGCCGCGTCAAGGTTGGCCTCAAGGTCGCCGAGGATGGTCGCAAGGTCCGGGTCGATCGTAAGACTGGCGCGCTGCTCGATTGAGCATCGGTCGATAGGAGATTCCCCTCATGGTTCCCCGCCTCAAAGAACGGTACATGACCGAGCTGGTGCCTAAGCTCAAGCAAGAGCTTGGCAGCACCAACATCATGTGTGTTCCTCGCCTTGAGAAGATCGTGGTCAACACCTCCATCAAGGAGGCCATCCAGAACCAGAAGCTGCTCGATACGGCGGCTGAGGAGCTGGCGGTGATCACGGGTCAGAAGGCCCTCATCCGCCGTGCGCGCAAGTCCATCGCGAACTTCAAGCTTCGTGAGGGCATGGCCATCGGCGCCAAGGTCACGCTTCGCGGCGACCGTATGTGGCACTTCTTTGACCGGCTGCTCTCGGTGGCCATTCCCCGTATTCGTGACTTCCGTGGGCTTAGCCCCAAGGGGTTCGATGGTCGGGGCAACTACTCGCTCGGGCTCACTGAGCAGATCCTCTTCCCTGAGATCAACTACGACAAGGTCGTGAAGATCCACGGGATGAACATCACCTTCGTCACCACCGCGAAGACGGACGCTGAGGCCCGGGCTCTCCTGGTCAGCCTCGGCTTCCCGTTCCGCTCCTAGGAGTAGCTCATGGCCAAAAAGTCCATGATCGCGAAGTCTCAGCGGAAGGCCAAGTTCTCGACCCGCCAGCACAACCGGTGCAAGGTGTGCGGTCGGCCCCGGGCCTACTACCGTGACTTTGACCTGTGTCGCATCTGCTTGCGGAACATGGCGCTTCGGGGCGAGCTCCCTGGCGTCACCAAGGCAAGCTGGTAGTTCGCTGAGATCGTTAGCCGAGCTTCATTGGCCCGGTCGGTGGTAGGTCTCGTGCAAAACGCATGAGAAACCAGCACCGTATAGGAGAGTTCTGATGTCGATGACCGATCCGATCGCAGACCTGCTGACCAGGATTCGGAACGCCAGCCAGGCGCGTCATCCCACGGTCGTGGTGCCCCGGTCAAAGATCAAGCTGGAGCTGGTGAAGATCCTCAAGCAGGAGGGCTTCATCGAGGGCTTCATTGATGTTCCCGAGGGTCCCCAAGGGCAGATCAAGATCTTCCTGCGTTACGACGCGGCCAACCGTGGAGTGATCCGCGGGCTTGACCGTGTCTCCAAGCCTGGTTGCCGGAAATACGTGGGTCGCGATGAGATCCCGCGTGTCCGTAACGGCCTTGGCCTCGCCATCCTCACTACGCCGAAGGGCGTGCTTACCGGCCAGCAAGCGCTCCACGCGGGCGTTGGCGGTGAGCTGCTCTGCTACGTCTGGTAGCAGGGATAGGAGTCTGTCATGTCGCGCGTAGGTAAGATGCCTGTTCAGATTCCCGCCGGGGTAAAGCTCACGGTTGGGGACAACGTGGTGGTCAGCGGGCCCAAGGGCCGGCTTGAGCGTGTCCTCGTCGAGGGGATCACGATTGAGCAGTCCGGTGGCGCCGCTCACCTTCACCGCAGCTCCGAGGAGCGCAACATTCGGGCCAACCATGGCCTGATGCGCGCGCTCCTCAGCAACATGGTGGTTGGCGTCACGAAGGGTTTCGAGCGTCGGCTCGAGATCATCGGCGTCGGCTACAAGGCCGAGATGAAGGGCCCCAAGCTGGTCCTTAGCCTCGGTTATTCCCATCCAATCGAGTTCTCGCCCCCTGCCGGGATCTCCATCTCTGTCGACACCAAGGCGAACAAGATCGTCGTGTCGGGAGCTGACAAGGAGGCCGTCGGCCAGGTCGCCTCGGACATCCGTGGCTACCGCTCTCCTGACTCCTACAAGGGGAAGGGTGTGCGGTATGAGGGTGAGCGTGTCCGGCTCAAGGCCGGCAAGTCCGCGAAGAAGTAGGAGTGCGCCATGGGTAAGACCAATCCCTCTCAGGTCGCGCGTGAGCGCCGCAAGGTCTCGATTCGTAAGCGCGTGAGCGGCACGGTGGAGCGTCCGCGCCTCACCGTCTTCCGCAGCGCGTCCCACATCTACGCCCAGGTGGTCAACGACGAGAGTGGTCACACCCTCGTCGCGGCTTCCACCCGGTCCCCCGAGCTCAAGGAGCTTGAGGGGCATCGTGGAAACATCAACGCGGCTGCAGCGGTCGGCAAGCTCCTCGCGGAGAAGGCGGCCGCCGCGAACGTCACCAAGGTCGTTTTCGACCGCAACGGCTATCTCTATCACGGTCGCGTCAAGGCGCTCGCCGACGCTGCTCGTGAGGGTGGTCTCGACTTCTAAGCGACTGGCGATGGCCCGCAGCGGAGGATTCAAGTGAACAAGGTATCCCGCAGTCGTCGTCAGGATGCTGATGACGGTCTGATTGAGAAAGTGATCCATGTCAACCGCGTCGCGAAGGTCGTCAAAGGCGGCCGTCGCTTCAGCTTCTCGGCGATCGTCGTGGTCGGCGACGGCGAGGGGCAGGTCGGCGTAGGCATGGGCAAGGCCAATGAGGTGCCCGAGGCGATCCGCAAGGCCACGAACAAGGCCAAGGCGAGCCTGCTCAAGGTCGCGATGGTGGACGGCACCGTGCCGCACATCAGCCGTGGCGAGTATGGTTCGGGTACCGTTGTGCTTCGTCCTGCGGCTCCGGGTACGGGCGTTATCGCGGGTCCGGCTGTGCGCGCCATCATGGACGCCGTCGGTTACCGCAACGTCCTCTCCAAGAGCCTGGGCTCCAGCAACCCCTACAACGTGGTGCGCGCGACCTTCGCTGCCCTGGAGCAGCTTGAGTCGCCGGAGCAGTTCGCGGTTCGGACCAACCAGGACCTCGACAAGGTGCTCTCCAACTACAACGTCGGCGCGCGGGTTTGGCGCTCCGCGTGATGCGGGCGTCGGGCTGAGCGCGTGAGAACGCAAGAGGTTTCGCCGTGAAAATGCTCAAGGTCACGTTGACCCGTTCAACGATTGGCACCACGGATAGCCAGACCGCGACCGTGATCGGGCTCGGGCTCCGGAAGATTCATTCTTCCCGGGTGCTCGAGAACACCCCCTCGGTTCGTGGCATGGTCAAGAAGGTCATTCATCTCGTTCATGTCGAGGAAGTCGAGGCCTGATCAGGCCCGCAGGTGAGGATGGGCGGCGCTTGCATTCGCTGGTCCTGCGCCGCGCCTGTCTTCTCTTCGACTCTGGAGTTTCAGATGGCGAACGAACTCTCCAACCTCAAGCCGGTCCCCGGCTCCACCAAGAAGCGCATGCGCGTCGGTCGTGGAGAGGGCTCTGGTAAGGGCAAGACCTCGGGTCGTGGCCAGAAGGGCCAGGGCTCCCGCGCCGGTGAGGGTGTGCGTCCGGGCTTCGAGGGCGGTCAGATGCCCTTGCAGCGGCGCCTCCCCAAGCGTGGCTTCACGAACATCTTCGCGAAGGACTACACCATCATGAACATCGGCGACCTCAACGGCCGCTATGTTGCGGGTGATGTGGTCGATCTTGACGGTCTCAAGTCGCGTGGCCACGTTTCGTATGTTGGTCGCGATGGTCTCAAGATCCTCGGGGCTGGTGAGCTCGAAGTCGCTCTCACCATCAAGGCTGCGAAGTTCAGCGAGACGGCTCGCGCGAAGATCGTAGCGGCTGGTGGTGTGGCTGAGGAGATCTGACGTGTTCTCATCCCTGGCCGATGTCTGGAAGATGCCGGACCTCCGGAGTCGCATCTTCTTCACGCTGGCGTTGCTGGCGGTTTATCGGCTCGGGATCTTCATCCCGGCTCCCGGGGTGGATCGGGCGGCGCTCTCCGAGTTCTTTCAGTCGGGGTCCAACACGCTGTTTGGACTCTACGACATGTTCTCGGGTGGCGCCCTTGAGCAGTTCAGCGTCTTCGTGCTCGGCATCATGCCGTACATCAGCGCCTCGATCATCATCCAGGTGTTGAGCTCCACGGTGCCGCAGCTCGAGCGTCTGTCCAAAGAGGGGCAGACCGGGCGCAACAAGCTCAACCAGTACACCCGTTACCTCACGATCGTCATCGCGCTCGTCCAGTCTGGCAGCATCGCCGTGGGCCTGGAGCAGATGAAGGTCGGTAACGGGGAGTCGGTCGTGATCGCCGTCGGGTGGGGCTTTCGCCTCATGACGATGATCACCATGACGGCCGGGAGCTGCTTCGTGATGTGGCTTGGTGAGCAGATCACCGAGCGCGGCATCGGCAGCGGCTCGTCGCTCATCATCACCGCGGGCATCGTCGCGGGGCTACCGACTGGGGCGTACCAGCTCGCGCAGAAGGTCGGCAACGGGGACATGAACCTCCTCGGCGTCACCCTGCTCGTGCTCTTCATGTTCGCCGTGCTGGTCGGGATCGTGTTCATTGAGCGCGGCCAGCGTCGTGTGCCCATCCAGTACGCCAAACGGGTGGTTGGGCGGCGCGTGTATGGCGGTCAAGAGACCCATCTGCCGCTCAAGGTGAACGTGGCCGGGGTGATCCCGCCCATCTTCGCCAGCGCGGTGTTGATGTTCCCCGCGACCCTCTCGACCCTGCTCAACAGCGACAACGCCATCCTGGGGCGCGTCGTCGGGGCGTTCACGCCTGGCGCTTGGCTGTACAACACGGTCTATGTTGGGCTGATCGTCTTCTTCGCCTACTTCTACACGGCGGTGACGTTCAACCCCGTAGACGTGGCGGACAACCTCAAGAAGCAGGGTGGGTTCATCCCCGGTGTTCGCCCCGGTCGCCAGACCGCTGAGTACATCGACCGGATCCTCAGTCGGCTCACGTTGGGCGGCGCCCTGTACCTCGCGGCTGTCTGTGTGATCCCGACCCTGTTGATCACGCAGTATGGGATCCCCTTCTACTTCGGTGGCACCGGCCTGCTCATCGTCGTCAGCGTGTCGTTGGACACCGTGGCGCAGATTGAGGGGCACATGCTCACGAAGCACTACGATGGCTTGATCCAGTCCAGCAACGTTCGAGGTCGTCAGCGTCGCCTCTTGGAGCGGTCCAAGAGCGAGTGAGCTTCGGCGCTGGTGTCCTCGCATAGAGCGGCTGACCCTTCGGGCGTCAGCCGTGTGTTTTCGGAGGCGAGCGCATGAACATCATCCTCTTCGG
>JBEAVX010000676.1:0-4031 GCA_041160755.1 Pseudomonadota bacterium | reverse complement strand
AGATCTTCGCGATGGCGGGGGGAACGCCGGAGCACAGCTATGTTGGCGTGCGGGTGACGACGCTGCTCAGCGTCGCCCTTCAAGGCAAACCCTGTCGAACGTTCAGCAGCGACCTCCGCGTACGGGTTCAAGGCCAGACCATCCTGCCCGACGCCACCGTCGTCTGCGGCCGCCGCGAGCCCGCCGAGGACGACCCCCTCGCCGTCACCAACCCTACGCTCATCGTCGAGGTGCTCTCACCTTCGACGGCGCTCTGGGACCGTGAAGGCAAGTTCGCCCTCGCGCAGCAAATCCCCAGCCTTCAGCACTACCTGCTGGTGAGCCCCGAAAAACGCACCGTCGAACATTTCCGCCGCGACGGCGACGGCTGGCGCTACACCCTGGCCTCAGGCGACACCCCCGTCGTGCTCGATGCCATCCGCGTCACCTTGACGCCCAACAACGTGTTTGAAGGCCTCGATGACGTCTAAGCTCCCCCTGCTCCTCTCTGTCGCGCTCCTGTCTTCAGCCTGCGAGCGCCGCCTCTGCGGGGAGGTGAACGATCTGGAGGGTGAGCCTCGGGTGTTGGCCGTCGGCGACAGCGTGCTCGCCTGGGCGGCTCGGCGCTGCCACGCGCCCCCGGACCACGCGGCCTTGGCGCTCGGCGAGCCCATCGAGAACCTCGCCGTGAGCGGCACCCGCCTGTTGAGCGGCGACGACGTCATCCCGGGCCAGTACGACGCCGCCCAAGGCGACTACAGCCACGTCATCCTCGACGGCGGCGCGAACGATCTCAACCAGCTCTGCGCCTGCGGCGACTGTGACGGCGTGCTCGACCAGCTCATCACCGCCGACGCCAGCGCCGGGGCCCTGCCCGATCTTGTGCGTCGGGTGTTTGACGACGGCCGAACCCCCGTTCTCCTCGGCTACTACACGATGCCTGAAGACGCCTCCTACGGCTTCGACCGCTGCGGGCCCGCCCTGGCCACCTACAAAGCGCGGCAGATCCTGCTGGCTGAGGCCAACCCCGGCCTGCGGTACGTCGATCTCGCCCAGCTCATCAGCCCCGCCCAGACCCCCGACGCCTATGACTTTGACTCGGTTCACCCCAGCGAAGAGGGCGCGGAGATCATCGGTCAGGCCCTTGCGGCGGCGATTCGTCAGGACTAAGCTAAGTTCTCCGGCGGCAACAGCACCAAGACGCGGCTCCGCCAAGACTCCGGGAGCTGCGTCTGGATGAGCGCCCGGGCGCGGGCTGGGTCTGTGCGCATCGAGAAGTGTTTGAGCACGAGGGCCTGAACGGCGGGAGCGTCGCCGATCTCGCGCAGCACGGCGCCCAGCTCGTTGAGGTGGGTGTGCCCTCGGGGCGCGGCGAGGGGCTCCTCGTGGGGCTCCACGAAGGTCGTCTCGATGACGAGCACCGGCGAGCGCCAGATGTGGGCCTCGTCCGTGAGGGTAGACGCCACACAGTCGCCGATGAACGTGATCTTCGGGAAGAGGCGATCTTCGTGCAGCGTCACGCCGCGTCGGCGCAGCGCCGCGAGCTTGTCGCCCGGCCAGCCCTCCAGCTCGGCCTTGAGCTTCTTGCGGCGCTCACTCACGGTGTAGCCCAGGCTCAGGACGGTGTGGGAGGCCGCGAAGGCGGTCACGCGCAGATCGTCCCGCAGAGGCACCGTGTCGCCCGGGGCCAGCCCAACGAGCTCGGGCAGGTTGACCTCTCCCCGCACCCCCTCCAGGCGCGCCTCGGCGCGGAGCCAGTCCGCGAAGGGCTCCACCAAGCCCGCGGGCATCAGGTAGCGCCCGGGCCGTGGGTTGCCGATCATGCGCCGGAGCTGCCAATGTCGCGGCACACAGCGCGCGTGGTCGCCGTGGGCGTGGGTGAGCAGCACATGATCGATAGAGAGCGCCTCCAGCGGGCACTCCCCCATGTCAAACGCGACGCCTAAGGTGGGCGCGAGCAGCCAGGTCGCGAGGCCCGAGATCGAGAAGCCGACGATCGGCAGACCCGCCGCGTCGAGGCGCACCGGGTGCAGGGCGTTGAGGTGAGGCGGGGTCATGCCGCCCAGCTTACCCCAGCGGCGGCCCTCCCGAACGTGGGCCAGCAAACCTGGCCTCGACCTATGCCACGCCGCAGAGTATGAGGCGGGATGCTCCTGCTCCTCCTCGCCTGCGCCCCCGACCCCAAGCCCTCCGACCAACGCTCGGAGTCCGCTCCCACCGACAGCGTCCCCGCCGAGGAGACCGCGCCCGCCAAGGAGTCTCTCGCGGAGTCCGAGGCGCACTCTGAAGACTCGCCGCACAGCGAGGCCCCGGCCGACACCGGCCCGATCTTTGACGATCGGGTGGAGATCCTGCACATCACCCTGGGCACCCACGACGCCGAGAACGCGGGCACCGACGAGCGTGTCACCGTGTGCCTGAACGACACCGACTGCTTCGTGATGGACAACGCCGACTGGAACGACAACGAGCAGGCCGCCGTCGACGTGTTCGTCACCGAGGGCCTCAGCCTCTCTCGGGCCGACGTTCAGTCCGTGACGCTGTTGATCAACGACGGCGAGGACCGCTGGCAGCCCGAGTGTGTCGCCGTGTCGTTGGATGGTGAGCCCGTACACTGTCAGGACGGCCTCACCGTGCTCATGGGCGATCAGTCCAGCGAGCTGCTGGAGTGGACCGACCCCACGTCGCTCACCAACGACTGCTTGGGGTGTTTTGAGGATCCCCTCACCCACGGGCCCATCGTCGGCGCGACGGGCGCGGACTTCACCCACCTCTGGCTGCGCACAGACGCCACGCGCCGGGTGCAGGTGCGGCTGGCGACGAGCGCCGGGGGCCTCGCCACGGCCGAGCCCGCCGCGACGGAGTGGCCGCTGGCCGAGGACGACTTCACGAGCACGATTCGCCTCGACGGGCTGAGCCCAAACACGACCTATGTCTATGACGTCGAGATTGAGGGCGAGCGCTACGGCCCCTGGTCGTTCACCACCTCCGCCGCCACGGGCAGCGCGGGCAAGCTGCGCTTCGGGTTCGGGAGCTGCACCAAGACCGATGACCAGCCCATCTTCGACGTGGTCTCCCGGTACGCCCCGGATCTGTTCTTGTTCGTGGGCGACAACCACTACGGCAACACCGAGTCCATCGGCGGCCACCGCCAGCACTACCGCCACGCCCACAGCCGCCCCGAGCGCGCCGAGCTGATGAAGAGCACACCCACGCTCGCCACCTGGGACGACCACGACTTCACCGGAAACAACACAGAGGGCGACGCGCCGGGCAAAGACGTGGCGCTGCGGGCCTTCGCCGATCATTGGGGCAACGGCGCCTATGGTGAGGCGTCTGTGCCGGGTATCTACTCCGCGCACAGCATCGGAGACGTGCTGTTTGTGCTGCTTGATGACCGCTACTGGCGCGGCGTCGACGGCAGCTTCTTGGGCGCGGACCAGTCCGCGTGGCTCATCGACACCTTGACGGCTTCAGACGCCACCTTCAAGTTCATCGTGAGCGGCAGCCAGATGACGAGCGAAGGCACCGGCGACTCCTGGGGAAGTTACCCCGACTCCCAGGCCTGGCTCATGGAGCAGGTGGCGACCATCGAGGGCGTGGTCTTTCTCTCCGGTGACATCCACCGCAGCGAGCTTCGGGAGGTCGCCGCGGCGCCTGGCGGCTACGACGTGCCCGAGCTGACCTCGTCGCCGCTGGCGAACGACACCGCCACCTGCAAGACCTCGAACGAGCTGGTGCTCTGTTATGACGACGGCCCCTCCTTCGTGATGGTCGAGGTCGACACCACCCGCGCCGACCCCACCCTCGACGTGAGCGTGCTCGACGTGGACGGCGCCCTGGTCGGGAGCTGGTCGATCAAACGAAGCCAGCTCACGCCCTGAGCGGCGAAGACGAGAGATCCATCGGGGCTGGCCCGCGCTCTTCTCCACACGCGGAGTTAGAGCCAAGGCATGTTCAACGGACCCCTGTTCATCGTCGGCGCCCCACGATCGGGCACGAAGCTCTTTCGGGATCTCCTGCGCCAGCACCCGCGCGTGGCGATCCCGCTC
>JBEAVX010000668.1:0-4411 GCA_041160755.1 Pseudomonadota bacterium | reverse complement strand
GCCGTGTCGCCGCTGGAGGACTCCCAGCGGCCTTTGCCGGGCTGGGAGAGCTTCGCCCGCACGCCGATGTTGGGGCGGATGTTCAGGCGCTCGGCGACCTGGAGGATCAGCTCCACTTCAGAGAGCTTCTCGACGACGAGGAAGGGGCGACGACCGAGGCGCTGGGAGAGGAGCGCGGTCTCGATGTACTCCTCGTCTTTGTAGCCGTTGCAGATGATCACGGCCTCGGGATCGTCCAGGAGCGCGAGCACCACGAGCAGCTCGGGCTTGCTCCCGGCCTCAAGGCCCATGTGGTGCGGCCCGGCGAAACGCACGAGGTCCTCGACCAAGAAGCGGTTCTGGTTGACCTTGATCGGGTATACGCCGCGATAGTGGCCCTGGTACCCGTACTCTTCGATGGCCTTGTTGAAGACCTCGGCGAGCATGTCGATGCGGCGGCGCACGATGTCGGTGAAGCGCAGCAGGATGGGGGTGTCAATTCCCCGGCCTTGCAGCTCCCGGACGAGCTCGTGCAGGTCGATCCCGCCCAGGCCGGGACCGGCCGGTGTGACCACCAGGTGCCCCTCGTCGTTGGCGTCAAAGAAGCCCTGCCCCCAGCGGGGGATGTTGTAGAGGTCGAGGCTGTCTTTGGTGGTCCAGGTCTTCATCGGTGTGGGTCGCTCCGCGCGCAGGAGGTGTCAGGGGGCGCCCATGTATCCTCCCCCGGCCCCGCGCGCCCGAAGGCTTCACATGGGCGGCGTCACCTTCTGGGGCCGCCCTCGTGGACCGAAGGATCAAAGGTCGGACTCGCCGATCGTTTCGCCCGAAGCGCCTGAGAGCCGTCTCCGGGGCGCACGCCGGGGGGCCAGGTCCAGGGCGGGAGCTGCGCCTCGGCCCTCCCCGTCCAGCCCGCCGTGGCGTAGACCGTCGCCCGCGGGCCGCGGTGAACCGGCCGACCAAAGAGCTGCTCCATCAGGCGTTGGGTGCCGCTGAACAGGCCGCGCAGGGGCAGGGGGTAGTGCTCTTGGTCGACGACGACGTGGCTGAACCCCTGGTCGATGAGCGTCTGGAGGTCCGCCGCCTCAAAACGCCAGGCGCCGCTCAGCCGCGCCTCCTCATAGGCCATGAGCCCGGCGAGGAAGCTGTTCTCGGCGACGAGGCGGTCCCACTCCGGCGGGCGCACGCGGTCCACCCACGGCGCGTGGCCGCTCAGGAGCTTCTTCTGGTGGTAGAGCTGGTAGATGAGCGGGGTCTGGGTGCTCGCGACCTTGGGCGAGAACGGGAGCTGGAGCAGCACCTCGCCGGGGAGCTTGGCCAGGGGCGCGTAGGTCTGCGGCGGCAAGGCGACGGCGCTCTGGATGACCTTCACGGGCTCGTCTTGGGCCCGCATCGCCAAGGTCAACGAGGCCGCGAGGCCGACCGAGACCCAGCTCGGCGCCTTGAGCCGCCCCAAGGCCGCCGCGCCGACGGCGAACAAGGCGAGGTGGCTCAAGATGACGTGCCGGTGGGGCCACCACATGCGCTGCAGCGGCGCGGCGAGGCCGTAGAGCGCCTCGTAGAGCGGGCCGTTCGTGCCCAAGGCGAGCACAAAAAACAGCGCGCCGACGAGCCACAAGCCGAGGCTCTGCCCCGGGCGCTCGTCGCGCCCCCGGAGGAGCTGCACGAGGCCCAGGCCCCCCAAGATCAGGGCCGGGAGCGGGAGGGCCTGGTACTCGGCGCGCCCCGAGGGCACAAACGCCGGGACCAGGGGCGTCATGCTGTCCAGCACGGCTTCAGGGTGGGGAAAGACCTCGCCGCTGCCGGGCACCAGCCCCCAGTGGCTCAGGTACACCGCGAGGAGCGGCGCCACAAACAACACAGAGAGCCCGCCCGCGGCGAGGGTGTGACGCCACGGCATGGCCTCTCGGCGCAGGAGCCGCCCGAGGGTCAACGCCCCCAACGCCAGGGCCAGAAAGAGCCCGTGGTACCAGTACAGCGCCGCCGCCGCCGCCGTGAGCGCCCCCGCCACGACGGCCCGCGCTTTGCTGGGGCTGTGCAAGAGCGTGAGCCACGCCGCGAGGCCGCCCACCAAGAAGATGAGGTTCGCCTGGGAGAATCTGCCCGAGCCCATCTCTTGCACCGCGTAGGCGGAGCTGCCCACCCCTGCCGCGCAGACCAGCGCCGCCCAAGGGCCAGCCCCCGCCGCGCGCCCGAGCGCCCAGCCCGCGAGGCCGTTGCCGACCCAGACCGCCCCGGCGTAGGCTGCCACGCCGACCGGCCAGCCCAAGAGCAGGTGAAACGGCAGGTACAACAGCCCCTCTGAGCCGTTCCCAGCGATCCACGGGGCGTCACCAAAGGGCCAATAATAGGCGTCATTGTGCACGAGGCTCTGCCCCATCGAGAGGCGCTCGGCCACCCACACCAAGAGCCAGTGGTTGCCCAGACAGTCGGGGTGATGCCAGTCGCCGACGAGCACGCGGCCTGGGTCGAAGAGGGCGCCGCTGAGGCGCTCCACGGCGAGGGCCACGCTGAGCGCGACGGCGGCGACCGCAGGCGCCCAAGGCGTGGGTCGCGCCGACACAGACGACACGACCGGCTCGACGAGCGACGTGGTGGCCGGATCCCCCGAGGGCAGACCGGCGGAGACGCCCACACCCCCGACCGCAGGCGCGCTGGGCACAGGCTCCGGCGACGCGCCCGGCCCCGGCGAGGCCGACGAAGACGCGGCTTTCGGCTCAACCCGTGGATCCCCCGCGCTCATGGCGCCACCTCCAGCCGCCAGCACAGCCAGTCCGTGCCGTCCCGCAAGAAGGGCTCGCCGAGGCTCATCGTGAGGCTCTCCCGGGCGACCTTCCACCGTGGCGGCGGCCAGCCCCGCTTGTGCAGCACGACGAAGCGGAAGCCCTGGTCGCGTAACCCCGAGAGCTCGGCCTCGGTGAACCGCCGCGGCGGCCGCTCCCCGGGCTCCATGAGCGCACGAAACCAGCTCAGCAACGGATCCTCGGCCACCCGCGCCGCCAAGGATGGGTCTTGAAGGTGGCTAAGGGCCATGTGGAACAGGATCGGGCGCTCGTGCCCAATCTGCTCGATCTGGTAGTTGAGGTGCTGCACCGCCGCAGGCTGGATCGGCAGATCCAGCACCGCGCCCTCCTCGTCCAAGGCGCCCAAGGCCTGGCTCGCCCCCCGCGCGAGGGGCTCATACTCCGCGACGGGCCATCGCCCAGATCGTTGATTCTCAGTCACAGCGGCGGTCAAAAAAACTATCGCGACAATAATTTGTGTCATATAAAAACTTTTGTATTTAATATATTCCATACGATCAATAATTCTCGCCGCAGCACAGACGCCCGCCAACGAAAACACACAGAGCAGCCGATCAGGCCAATGAAACCAGCCCAGAACCGGGACGGACTGAAGCCACACAAACGGGGCCCAAACCACCTCCATCCGAGGCCCAGGGGCCCACAGCCCCGGAGACGGCCCCAAGGCGAGCGCCCAGGCCCCGAGGAGCCCCAACAGCGCGCCGACCCCGAGGCGGCGGTCCTCGGCCCGCAGCGTCCAGGGCAAAAAAAGCAAGGAGAGCATCACCAGGGCGCTGGGCCGAAGGGAGCCCCAAGAGAGCCAGCCCAAGAGCCCCACCGAGGCGCGCCAGGCCGTCTCGACGGCGAAGTCCCCCTCGTCCATCGCCCGCACCCCGGAGGCGCGGCTGAGGAAGGTCAGGACCCAGGGCCCGGCGAGGAGCGCGCAAGCCAAGGCGGCGCGTCCCCAGCGGCCCCAGGCGCCCGGGGGCGCGTCCCGGGGCAAGAACGGGGCCAAGAAGGCCAGGCACAGGGCGCAGAGCAGGCTGAGCTCCCAAGAGACGAAGAGCATCAGCGCCCCGGCGAGGCCCGCCCAGAGCGGCCGCAGGGCCCCGCGCCACACCTGGAGCGCCGCGCCGATGGCCAAGGCGACGAAGCCGAGGCCGACCTGCTCCGGTCGCCCGCCCATGAGGTGATGGAGGATGAAGGGGTCGAGCTGCAAGAGCAGCCCGGCGACGCCCGCCCCAAGCGCGGAGGCGCCAACCGATCGCGCCAACATCTGTCCGCCGAGCCCAGCGACGACGCCATAGAGCGCACAGGTGAGGTTGTAGGCGGTGACGAGGCCCAGCGCGGGCGAGAGCAGGCCGACGAGCCACACGTCGAGCCAGCCGCCGACGATGGGCATGAGGTCTACGCCGTCGGGGAAGCCGATCCAGGGGCTGCGGGTGAGCGGGCCGCGCGCGGCGCTCCAGCCCGTCCAGAGGTGGCCTGCGAGGTCCACGGAGAAGCGCCCAAAGGCCCCGTGCTGGGCCTGGGAGAGCGCGAGGAGAGGCAGCGGGAGCGCGCTGAGCCAGAGCAGCGCGCGGGTGAGCCAGTGCATCGGAGCATTGTGCCACGGCGGCGAGGGGCTGGCGCGGGCCCAGGCCGATCAAGGG
>JBEAVX010000634.1:0-7644 GCA_041160755.1 Pseudomonadota bacterium | reverse complement strand
GCCCGGCGGGGGGTTGGTGCTGGCGGACTTGACGCTGAGCTTGCGGGTGAAGATCCGGCTCTCACCGGCCTGATCCGGCGCCTCGGCGCTGAAGCTGGAGTCGTCGTAGCCGTTGAGGCGCAGGCGCACCCGGTAGTCGCGGCCGACGACGGCCTTCTCCCAGGTGTAGGGCGTCTGGCCGAGCTCGCGGCCATCGACGCTCACCGTGGCGCCTTTGGGGTCGGACTCAAAGACGATGGAGGCGTAGGCCCGGGGGGTGTTGTCGTCGTTGTCGGGCGCGACGGCGGCGACGGCGGTGAGCTTGATCGGGATGATCAGCTTCTCACCGGCCGCGACGGTGACGGGCTCCTCGTAGGGCTCGTGGCCGTCGGCCTCGACGCGCAGCTTGTGCTCGCCGGGGGTGAGATCGCCGCGCTCCACCACCGTCTTGCCTTCACCGACGAGCTCGCCGTCGTAATAGAACCGCGCCGGGACCTGGGTGCGCAGCACGAGCGCCCCGGTGGTGGGGCTCACCTTCACCTCGATCACCTGGGGCTCAGGCGGAGGCTGCATGAGCTTCCAGATCGCGAAGCCGAGGCCCATAAACAAGGCCAAGGAGAGCGCCGTCATCGCGACCAGCGGCCAGCGGCGCGGCGGCGGGTTCAGCGACGCGCTCGATGAGGGGCCCTCCTCCCACTCTCCAGGCGCGGGCGGCGGCGGGCGGGTGGCCTCACGCTCCTGCTGCTGGAGGTACAGCGCCTTGGTGATCTTCGAGCCCTCTTCCAGCCGACCGCGCTCGCCTTGGATGTCGTCGGCGAAGAGCTGGTCCATGAACAGGGCGAGGCTGCGCTGAATCGCCGTCGGGGTGCTGGGGTACATGTACTCCAGCAGGTCTTGTTGAAGCTCACGGGCGTCGGCGTAGCGGCTCGTGAGATCCTTCGAGAGCGCCTTCATCACCAGCTCATCGAGGCGCTGGGGGATGTTGGGGTTCATCGAGGAGGGCGGGCGGATCGAGACGGCCTTGATCTTCTCTAAGGTCTTGATCTCGTTCTCGGTCTTGAACAGACGGCGCCCGGTCAACATCTCGTAGAGGATGATGCCGACGGAGAAGATGTCGGACTGCTGGGTGACGTCCTCCCCGCGGGCCTGCTCGGGGCTCATGTACTCAAACTTGCCCTTGAGCACGCCGTCTTTGGTGTTGTAGGTGGACATCTCGGCCTTGGCGATGCCAAAGTCGGCGATCTTCACCTCACCGGAGTACGACACGAGCACGTTCGACGGCGACATGTCGCGGTGGATGATGCCCAGGGGCTCACCCTGCAGGTTCGTCTTCTTGTGGGCGTAGTCGAGCCCCTTGCAGACCTCGTGCGCGATGAAGATCGCGAACTCCTCAGGGAGCAGCTTGCGCTTCTGGGCGAGCTTGCGGAGGATCTGCTTGACGTCTTTGCCTTCGACCAGCTCCATCGCGATGTAGTAGTTGTCGCGAATCTTGCCAAAATCATAAATCTGAACGAGGTTCGCGTGCTGCAGCGAGACGCTGATCTTCGCCTCGTCGATGAACATCGACACGAAGTCTTCGTTGTCGCTGAGGTGCGCCAGGATGCGCTTGATGACCTGGAGCTTCTCAAAGCCCGCCGTGGAGTAGGTCTTGGCCTTGAAGATCTCGGCCATGCCGCCGGTGGCGACGCGGTCGATCAGGAAATACTTCCCGAACAGCTCCGGCTGGAACGTGGGCGGGGGCTGGGCCTGGGAATCCATCCGAGCGACCTCTTGCTGCTCTTCGCCAGGGGCGAAGCGAGCCGAACCTCACTCTAACTCGCGTCAGAGCCTCGCGCGGTCTCGCCTCGGATCAAGGCTGACGCAGTGTACCGCAGATTGGCGACGAGGGCTCTCTGGACACGTCAATAACGCCGTTCAGGAGATGTGCGAGCCGTCGTGGGGATCCGCCGAGCGGCCCCCCGATCGCCGTGGCGCGCGCGGCGCGTGGGCGATCGGGGCCTCGCGCTGGCCGCACCTGCGGGCCTCATTGGGCGGCGGGCTCGTCGAAGTAGTCGCCGACGTCCTCGCAGGTCCACTCCGCGCGGAGATCGTCGGCGGCGCCACGGCACACCTCAAGCTCCTCAGGGGTGAACGCCGAGCGGGGGCTGGCCTCGATGCAGGCCTGGGGCTCGCCCTCGGGCACGGTGTAGCCGCACTCTTCAGCGTAGGCGGCGATCTCCTTGCACATGTCGGCGCAGGGGTTGGCGCAAGCGGTGAGCGCGACCAGAGCAGCGCAGGAGAGAATCAGGCGCATCGGACCTCCTCGGCACGCTAACCTGTCACAGCGACCGCTTGGGCGCAACCGCTCCCCCGCATGAGGAGACGCTCTGGACCTTCGGCCTGACACCTTCGGGGTGCTCCAGATCGAGCCCACCGACCGCTGCAACCTCTCGTGCTCGATGTGCGCGCCGCACCACGAGGGCTGGGCGCAGGTTCACGCCGTGCCCAAGGGCCTGATGGACCTCGGGCGCTACGCGAAGATTTTACGGTCCTTGGCTGAAGAGGACTGCCGCTTTGACCATGTGATCTTTCAGTGGTTGGGCGATCCGTCCCTGCACCCGCAGCTTGAGGACATGCTCGCCTTGGCCCAAGACCACCTCGCCGGGCGGGTGGGCTACCTGCGCGTAGACACCAACGCCATCGTGCTCACCCCGGCGAGGATGGACCGGCTGGTCGAGGTCTACGCCCGCAAGCCGGAGCTGCCGATCCTCTTCGTGTGCACGCTCGACGCCTTCACGCCGGAGACCTACCACCGCGTCAAAGGCCAAGACGCCTTGGCCCGGGTGCGGCGCAACGTGCGGCACCTGATCATGCGCCGGGCCCGGCTGCCCTTCGATGACGTGCGCCTCAACGTGCAGCTCCAGTTCGTCGTGCAAGAGGGCAACCACCACGAGCTCGGCGCGTTCGTCGGGTATTGGTCGGACCTGCTGCGCTGTCATGGCGGCGGCCGGGGCTACAGCGAGATCATGGTGAAGCGGCTCTCTGTGGGCGCGGGCGGCCCGGGGCAGCTCGCCGCGGACCTGCTCTATGAGCAGGCGACGGCCCGAGACCGGATCGTCGAAGAAGACCGTGGCCACGTCCATGTGAAGGTGTGGCAGGACCGGCCTTGGCAGTCCACGGCCCTCACCCCAGGCCCGCGCCAGCCCTGCCCGGGGCTGTGGGTGACCCCGGTGATCCGCCACGACGGCCACCTGATGATGTGCTGCGCGGATCTCGCCGGGCACCTCGACCTGGGTCCGCTCCACGAGTCGTCGTTTCGGACCTTGTGGGGCGGGGCCGTGGCGACGAGCCGCCGACTCGCCCACATCCAAGGGCGTTTTGACGAGGTGGGCCCCTGCGGGACCTGCGGCGGCATCGGCTGGTACACGACCCGACCGGACCAGGTGCGCGAGACGCTCATCGCCGCCGGGCGGGAGGAGCTCTGGGCCGAGTACGCGGCGCGGACGGCGGTCTAGGCCCAGGTTTAAGACTCGTCGAGGCGCCGCTGGGCGTTGGGATCGCCCAGGCGGCGCAGCAGGTGGTTCACGGCCTCGCCGACGGGGCCGTGGTTGAGCGCGGGGTCAGACTCCAACAGCCCCATGAGCGGGATGAGCTGGGCGCGGATGCGGCGCTCGCCCTCGGTCAACGCGCCGTCGTAGGTGGCGTCGAGGAGGTGATCGGCGGAGCGCGCGGCGACGCAGGCCACATGGTCCAAGAAGATCTCCACCCGGCGACCGGCGGCGCGAAGGTCGGCGGCGCCGGGGCGGGTCTTGTCACCCATCGACAGCCACTCGATCTCCGCACCCCACAGCGCCTCGGCGAACTCACCTTTTTGGGGCAAGAGCGCGGCGCCGAAGCTGGGCCGGTTGCCGTCGGCCACCTTGGCGAAGACCCGACGCACGGAGTCGGCGACGCGGTGGAAGTTGTCGTCGTCCAACGAGAAGCCCACGAACAAGAGGTGCCGGGTGATGAGCAGGGCTTGCACCACCCCTTGCAGCGCGGCGCGATCTTCGGCGTAGCGGAGGTAGTCGTCGCGGGTGAGCACGATCGTCTCCGGCGCGCGGATGCAGCCGTGGAGCTTTAAGAGCCAGCGGCCCCCCGGCGGCGGCAAGGCCAGGGGCAAGGCGCTCACCGGGGCCTCGGCGGCGGCGCAGGCCTGCTCGAAGCAGGTGTCGTAGTTGGTGGTGATGAACTCCCGCGTCGGCAGGCTGGCGATGAGGCCGTGCGCGAGGCTGTACTGGTCACGCTCTAGAAGCGCCGCGACCCGCAGGCCCAGCGCCGGGCCGCCAGACTCCTCCAGCCGCCGGGCGACGACCCGGGCCCGATCGAGCACGTTCAGGCTCGCCAGGCGCGCGATGACCTCCTGCGGCATCCCGGCCTCGATGGCGAGGTCGTTCAGCAGGCCACCCCACAGCGGCAAGCCCGCGCCGACCCCGGCCCCGGCGCCCATAAACACGACGAGCTCCCCGGCGGCGGCGAGGCGGCCCAGGCGATGGGCGGCGGCGCGCTCGTCGTCGGTCAGCTCCGGCCAGCGCGCGGGCTGCCCCCGGCGGAGGGCCTGCACGGCGGCATAGGCCCGGGCGTCCTTGAGCACGAGGGCGAGATCAACCTGCTCCCGCTGGGCGAGCTCGGTGAGGATCTCCAGGAGCCCCGTGGCGACCTCACCTTTCCAGCGGGACTTGCCGCCGAAGCCCGTGCCGACGAGCGGCAGGCCCAAGAGCGGGCGCTCGCGGCCATGTTTGGGGCCTCGGGCCCGGGCGGCGGCGGCGGCCTGGGAGACGAAGGCGGCGACGGCGCCGTAGAGGCGATCCGCCGGGGCCCTCGACGGGGCGCCGACCCGGGTGAGCCAGGGCGTCGGCGCTTTCGGAGACACGAAGGGGAGGGGCATCGTCGTGAGGCCGCCGGGCTCTCCCCAGGTCTCTGGGCGCGCCAACTGAACGTCGGCCCACGACACACCCTTGAGGGCGGGGCGCTCACGCCAGTACCACACGACGCCCAGGCGGTAGTCCGTCGGCAAGAGCCAGGCGTCGCAGGCCAGCTCCGTGAGGTCACCGTGAACGACAAACACCTGGGCCATCCGCACGCTCCAAGCGCAGCTTAGCAAAAGGCTCACCGAGGATCTTTGGACATCCCTGGCAGGATCCGATAGGCGCAGAGGCCAACGTCAGGAGCGACCATGCAAAGCCCCCGTGCCCTCGTCCTCTTCGCCTTCACCCTCGGGGCCTGCGGGCCTACCCTCACCGATGATCAGGTGACCGAGGCCGTGCGCGCCAAGGTCGCCGAGGCCGTCCCGGCGGGGCGTGTCGGCGTGGAGCTCCTCGGGCGGTCCCGCTGGGTGCGCGCGGGCATGTTCGACGCCGAGTGCCTCCAACAGAAGGACCTCGCCTTCTCCGAGAACCCCGCCGCGGGCGAGGCCCTGCGCATCTCCCCGACGTATGAGAACCAGCGCTTCTTGACGGCGGACACCGAGAAGGGCTGGTGTGTGCTCTTGGGTGAGGGCGGCACCGCCAAGGTGGGCGGGCCCGTCAAACAAGGCGACGCCTGGGTGGTGCCGGTCACCTTGAGCTTCGCCTCGCCGACGCCGTGGGGGTCGTGCCTCGCCGAGCGCGCCTTGACCCGCGAGGTGAAGGTGACCGTCGATGAGGCCGGGGCCCCGGTGATCGACGGCGACGTGAGCCTGCCCATCGGCGCCTGCCCGGTGCCGATGCCCGCCGGTGAGGAGCGCGGCGGCAGCAACGATCGCCCCGCCGAGCGCCCGCCCAAGGCCCCCAAACAAGACGAGGTCATCGCCCTGATGACCCGGTTCAACGACGCCTTGGTGAAGAAGGACCGCGTCGCCGCCTTGGCGATGACGTCCTGCTACAACCTCTACGAAGAGAAGAAGGTGGGGAGCTGCACCCCCGCCGAGCTCCTGCAGGTCGGCGCCCACGGCGAGAGCGCGGGCACGTCGATCTCGTGGTTGGAGAACGTCATCGAGGGCTTCTCCGACATCGGCGCCATCCGCCAAGACAACAAGATCCCCACGATGTACCATGTGCTCATGACCCACAAACGCACGAAGCGTGACCGCAGCATGTCGGTGGAGTGGGTGAACGGCGAGTGGCGCCTCGTGGGCGTGGTGGGCGCGAAGGGCGCCGACCTCACCAGCGCGCGCTTCGTCTACGACCTGCACAAGAACGATCGCCGCGACATCTTCGTCCGCCGCCTCGACGGCGAGAAGATCGACGAGCAAGGAATCTCGACCGAGCCTGAGGTCGTCGAGTAGGGTCGCTCAAGGTGAAGCGATTGTCAGGACAGAGAAGTCGCTTGACAGGAGGAGCCGCCGTCGTCAGATTGGCGATGAACAGCAACCCGACCGGGTCTTTCGATCAAAGTGGCTCTGATGAAGGCTCGTCCTTCGTATGTGCCGGTTGATCGGGGTCTAGGTCGGGTTTTGTGTGTCTGGAGAGAGGTCCAAGGTGTTCTCGGCGCTCCGCCATCCCCTGCTGCTGCCCATCTGGGTCATGCTGGCCTTCTGGTCAGGGTGGACCTTTGATGGTCTCGGCGCGCGGGCCCAGGCGGAGCCCATCGGCTACGGCCTCGCTGGGGACGTGGATGAGCTGAACGAGGCCCCGGCGCTCGTGGCGCACCAAGAGCTTGGCGGCGCGCGTGAGGCCCCGGCTGAAGGCAAGACCGAGAGTGAGTCTCGGCACGCCTTGGCCTCTGAGGCGCCGCCGACGCCGTCGCGCCGCCCCACCGTCGTGCTCGTCTCGGCGATGGCGGAGCACAGCGTGCCTCGGCGCGGCGCGGTGTTTGACGCGCGCAGCTTCTTCGTCGCCCGGGCTTGGTCCCCTGGGCGGTACGATCGGGGTCCCCCGACGATCTGACGGCGAGGAGCCTGTCACCCGGCGCGCGATGAGGCGTGTGTTGGGTCCGCTCCTCCCCGGCTCGGCTGCTTTGGCCTGACGCGCCTCCTCGGAGGCTCCATGGCCGCGCCTCGCGCCCGGAGTCAGACCCCGTCAACCGCGACCTCGTCGCGCAAGGACCACCCAATGTCATCCAGCCCCTCGTTGAGCCCCGCGCCCAACCTCCGCCCGACCTCGGCCTTGGGCGAGCTCGCCGCCCACTGGCGGGCCGACCTGCTCGCAGGTTTCCTCGTCTTCCTCGTCGCGCTGCCGCTGTGCCTCGGCATCGCCATGGCCTCGGGCTTCCCCCCCGTCGGCGGCGTGTTCACCGCCATCGTCGGCGGCATCATGGGCACCTTCTTGGGCAGCGCCCGGCTGACGATCAAGGGCCCCGCCGCCGGGCTCATCGTCATCGCCTTGGGCGCGGTCACCGAGCTGGGCCAAGGTGACAACACCCTCGGCTACCAGCGGGCGCTGGCCGTCGGCGTCATCGCGGGCGCGATTCAGATCGTCTTCGGGCTGATGAAGGCCGGCCGCTTGGGCGTCGCGTTCCCCGCGGCGGTCGTGCACGGCATGTTGGCGGCCATCGGCGTCATCATCACCTCCAAGCAGATTCACACCGCGCTCGGCGTGAGCCCGGAAGGCAAAGAGCCGCTGCACCTGCTCGCGGAGATCCCCCACAGCCTCGCGACGCTCAACCCGGAGATCGCCGCCATCGGCGCGTTGAGCCTCGCCGTGCTCTTTGGGATGCCCAAGCTGCCGT
>JBEAVX010000618.1:0-3565 GCA_041160755.1 Pseudomonadota bacterium | reverse complement strand
AGACAAACGAGGGGAGACGGACCGGCGCTCAGCTCGCTGAGGCGGCGAACCGGCCCATGCCGAACCGGGCGGCGCCGAACACGCCCGCGCCGTCGGTGAAGGTGGACGTGCCAAACCGGGTGGCGTCAAAGACGCCGGGGCCGACCGGGGTGCCCATGAACAGGCCGTGGTTGAAGCGGTGCTCATCAAAACGCGCCGGGGTGGCGAAGCGCTCCTCGGGGCTCAGATCGGCCTCGGTCAAGGTGAGCGCGGTGTCGAAGCCCAGGCGGGCGTCGTCTACGGCGATGGGCTCCCGGGGGCTCAGAGTGGCGTCTAGGCCGAGGTGATCGCGGAGCGTCACGACGTCGCGCTGGGTCGGCACCGCCAGCTCAAGGCGCCCCCGCACGCCAGCGGCGCGGCCATACTCGATGGCCTGGGTCAGCTCATCGGCCAGCGCGTCGAGGGTCGAGAAGCGCTCGGGCAGGTGATCGGCGGGGACTCGCAGCGCGAAGGTCGCCGGGGCGCTCGCCCGCCAGCGCAGGCTGAGCTCCAGAGACGCGGCGGGTGGCGTCGGGCCCACAGACGGCGGCACCACACCGGACGAGACGAGGCCAAGAACCTGCTCTTCGGTGAGGAAACGCACCATAAAGTGGTTCACCCCGGGGCGCAGCTCCGGGACGCTGCGGCCATACCGGAGCCGGGTGAAGCGCGCGCCGAGGGCGTCGGACTTAAACTTGGCCTGGTTGAACCGGGGAGGATCGGCGGCGCAGAGCAGCAGCGAGTCGCCGTCGGGGATCACCTTGCCGTTCATGCGCGGCGGTCGGTCGTGGCGGAGGCTCAGGGCGTCGCCCTCGGGGATCTCTCCCAAGAACAGCAGCAGCTCGCCGCTCTCGACGTGGGTGACGCAGGGGAAGGCGACGGGGCCGCCCCGGGCGGTGAGCTGTAGCTCCGGGCGCGGCAGCTCCACGCGCTGGCCGTCGACGACGTTCTCACCTTGGTAAAGCGGCGGCAGGCCGTCATGGGAGGTGAGCAGCACCATGCCGTGCTGGACGCCGGTGAAGGTCTGCTCGACGGCCTCGGCGGGGCTCTCGCGGAGCTCTAGCCGGAGGTGTTTGGGTTTGCCCCGGGCGTCGCTCACCTCGAAGGTGCCGATGGCCACGCCCTGCTCCCAGGTGACCGTCGGCGGCCACTTCGCGCGGTACACCAGGGCCGCGAGCTTAAAGATCGCCCGCGCCGTGCCCAAGCCCTCGCGGTGAATCGACACGAAGGCCGCGGCGCGCTCGCGGAGCGCTCGGGCGGACTCGCCGACCTCGGGGCGGAGGCCCAAGAGGCTCACCAGGCGGCCGAGGTCTCGACCGGCGGTCATCCCGCGCTCGGCGGCGTCCTTGGCAGCCTGGTCCGCCTCGCCGTCCCGGGCGGCGCGCACGTCCTTCGCCACCCAGCCCTGGGCCAGCTCAAACCAGCGGGACATCAAGAGGAGCTGGTTGCCGCGCTCCTCCCGCGCCAGCTCTTCAGCGAGGGCGACGAGCAGCCGGCGCGTGTTGGCGCCACCCTGGAGGACCCGGGGGAGGCGATCCTCCATTCGCTGCGCGGCGCGATCGGCTGGCTTCACGCGCTCTCCACGGTGACGGTGACGCGGCCGACGATGAACCGCTCCTCGCCGAGCACGGCGGCGTCTGTGGTGCTGGTGATGTCTTCGCTCGCGCCGTCGAGCTCATGGACAAGCTGCATCGCCTTCACGGCTTGGGTGAGGGTCTTGTCTTTGAGCGCGGACTCGGCCTTGCTGAGCTTGATCGTGCGCTGGGTGGGGGTGACCGACGGGTCCGGCGGCAGGGTGTTGAACCAGGCCGTGAGCGCCGCCCGGACGCTCTCTTGCAGCGTCGCCAGCGGCATCGCGTTGTTCTTCATCGACACAGAGACGTTCAGCCGCGCGCGTGACACCGCCTTGAGACGGATCTTCGCGCTGAACGTCGGGTGCATCGCTGGGGTCTCATGGGCCTCCAGCTCCCAGCCGACGCCGGCTCTGAACCGCGCCGTGAAGGCGTCGAGCTGGGCGAGCGTGCCGAGGGCCGGGGTCTCCAAAATGCTGACGGCGCGCACCTTGGGGATCGCCAGGGCCGTGGCGCGCAGCTTGTCGAGGAGGATCTTCGAGCCCGCGCCGAGTCCCGTGACGTAGCGTCGCACCCCAGCGTCGAGCTCCGCGCGCAGGGCGAGCCAGTCGGGGTGCTCCGTGGTCATCTGCTCGTCTTCGACCTCGATGAGGATCTCCGGGGCGAAGTACACCGTGGTCAGGTAGATCACCGAGGCCCGCACCCCGGCGGCCTTCGTGGCGCGGATCGCGTCGTTCACGGACTCCTTGCGCGCGTCGTCCTCCTCAAAGCCCGGGTCGGAGATGCGCACGATGAGCTGGCCGGCCGGGCCGTCTTGGGGCTCCTCGACGGTGACCTGCTGCACACCTTGGGCGCGCACGGCGGCCTCAATGGACTCCCGGGTGGCCTGTTCACCCGCGCGCAGCGCCACCCGGGCGCGGGCGCGCAGGCTCTCGTCCGGCTCATCCGCGCCGCCGCGCAGGATCGGGTCGGGGTTGGAGATGGTCTCTACGCCGAGGAGCGGCCGGGGGAGCTGGTTGAGCGCGCCGGGCGCGAGGCTGGGGATCGCGGCGAGGTCAAGGTCTTGGGTCTCTTGGGCGATCACGATCACCCGGCGCTCGCCGCGGCGCAGGACGGCCTGCTCGGCGACCTCCAAGATGGGGGTGATCTGCTCGGCCCGGCCCTTGACCGTCACGCTCAACGCGGGGCCCGACACCCGCAGACCGGCGGGGATGATGATGTCGTCCGGCGCGGGCGTCGCCCGGGAGAGCGCGACCCGGCCCGTGAGGCGACCCGCGCGGGTGCGGGTGACGCCCAACATCGCGACGACCTTGTCCAGGGCGGTGCCTTGGGCGGTGTCGAGGTAGCCCGAGTCGTGGGCGAGCGTGAGCGCGGTGTAAAAGGTCGCCATCTCGCGGGAGAAGGTCTCGACCAAGGTGCGCAGGACGCTCCCCGGCGTGCGGTCGGAGAGCAACCCCGACAGCTCCAAAGAGTCCAGCATCCGCTCACGGACGCCTTGGAACGATGTGTCGAGGCCCTCCGGGAAGAGCTCCTTCGCGCTTGATTCCGGCACCCGTTCCCTCCAGTCCGACCTCTCGTCGACCCGCCTCGGTCACGCCCGCTGCTGAGCCCGGCGACGAGTTGAACGCTACATCATTCTCTGCACCGCGGTCAAGCTATCCCTTCGTAAGACCTCGTGTTGACCGGCCAAGTCGTCCCTGCGCCCGCCGCGCCGTCGCGCCCCGAGATCGGGCTGTCAGGCCGCGCCCGTCCTGATCGTCTTCGCGCGGCGCGCCCCGTTGAACGCGGATTTATGGCAGGCTTTCGCTTCAGGTCCCAACCCAAGCGTGCCAACGCAGGCTATAGATTAAAATAATAGATGGACGGCGCCGGAGATGTCACTTCCATTCACACTCGGGGTCACTCGCGACGACGCCGGCGGCTGGTCCCTCCGCTTGAGCGAGGTGGGCGCCCCGCTCGTGAGCGGCGTGGTGACC
>JBEAVX010000848.1:0-7370 GCA_041160755.1 Pseudomonadota bacterium | reverse complement strand
GGTGAACATCGCCGGTGTGGTCGATTTTAACCCGCCCTTGGACTACGCGCTCAAGTCAAACGCCTTCGGGATGCAGAACCTCGTCGCCTTGGCCAAAGACCTGGGCGGCGTGCCGTTCATGCACACGTCCACCTGCTACGTCGCTGGGGACCGCACCGGCGAGGTCCACGAGATCGACCCGCTGTCGTATCCCTTCCCCAAGGCCGACAAGCTAGAGAAGCAGCACTGGGACCCAGCGCGGGAGATCGCCGAGTGTGTGGACTTGGTCGAGAACGTGCGCCATCGCGCCAACGACGCCTTTCGGCAGTCGGCGTTTCTGGACCAGGCCAAGAAGAACCTCATCGAGCGTGGGGAGCCCGCGCGCGGCAGCGCCTTGGCCGATGAGCTGGAGAAGGTGCGCCGCAAGTTCATCGAGGACCGTCTCATCAAGGACGGCACCGAGCGGGCGAAGTTCTGGGGCTGGCACAACATCTACACCTACACCAAGAGCATCGGCGAGCAGATCCTCTGCCTCTCGGGCCTGCCGTTCACGATCGTTCGCCCGGCGGTGATCGAGTCGTCGATCGAGTACCCCGAGGTGGGCTGGTGTGAGGGCGTGAACACCTCCGCGCCGCTGATCTACCTGTCGATGAAGGGCCCCGGCGGCTTCCCGGCGGAGAAGGAGTCTGTGCTGGATGTGATCCCCGTGGACATGGTCTCCGCGGGCATGATCTGCGCCTTGGGTGAGCTGTTAGAGGGCAACCCGCGCGTCGTGTACCAGCTCGGCAGCTCCGACAGCGCGCCGTTGCCGATGTACCGCCTCATCGAGCTCGTGGGCCTGGGCAAACGCCGGCACTACAATGAGAAGGCCGGGGGGAACCCCCTCTTCAACTGGATCATGGCCCACAATGAGCCGGGGCACATGACGGCGGAAGAGTACTACGCCTCGGGCCCCACGGCCCAGGCGGGCTGGGTCAAGAGCGTGGCGGGGTTCGTGCGCTCGGTGGGGGGGCCGCTCAAGCCGCTCACCGGGCCCGCCGCGAAGCAGCTTGAGGGCGTCTCGAAGCAGCTCCTCATCCGGGCCCGAATCCTCGACCAGTTCGTGCCGTTCACCGCGACGCACAACTACCGCTTCTCTTGCGCGAACACCCGGGCGGCGTACATGCGGCTGCCCGAGGGCGAGCGCGCGCTCCTGCCCTGGTGGCCTGAGCGCATCGACTGGCGTTATTACCTGCTCGACGTGCACATTCCGGGCCTTGAGCGCCACGTCATGCCCGAGATCGACGAGCGCATCAGCAAGCCCGCCCAGGCCCTCCGGCGGCACGACACGCTCACCGATCTCATCGACGAGGTGGCCGAGCGGCATCGGCACGCCGCGGCGTTGGCGCAAACCCACACAGACGGTTTCGCCATCGTCACCTACCAGAGCCTTCGGGAGCACGCGCTCACCGTCGCCGCGCGTCTGCGCAGCCTCGGGCTCAACCCGGGTGACCGTGTGCTCGTCTCGGGGCAGAACCACCCCGACTGGCCGATCGTGTACTTTGGCGTGCTCTACGCGGGCGGCGTCGTGGTGCCCGTAGATCCGGCGCTGAAGCCCGAGCAGATCGTCAACATCGAGTCTGTGGCCCAGCTCCGCTTCGCGGTGATGGACCAGAAGGCCCGGGACTCCTTCGGAGACGCGATCCTCTGCGCCAAGCTCGACCTGCACGAGCTGGCGGATTCGGGCGACGCTGAAGAGCTTGAGGCGGCCTTGGCGGCGGCGCCCCACCGCTGCCAGCCCAACGACGTGGCGAGCATCCTGTTCACCTCGGGCACCACGGGCACGCCCAAGGGGGTGATGCTCACGCACACCAACTTCTGCTCGTTGCTCGGCAGCTTGGGCAAGATCTTCCCCCTGCGGGAGACCGACCGCATCCTCTCTGTGCTGCCTCTGCACCACACCTTCGAGTTCTCCTGCGGCCTGCTGCTGCCGCTCTCTCGGGGCGCGCGGATCATTTACCTCGACGAGATCAACGGGGAGCGACTCACCTACGGTCTGCGTGAGGGCCGCGTCACGGGCATGGTCGGCGTCCCGGCGCTGTGGCAGCTCTTGGAGCGCCGGATCCGTGGCCAGGTCAAAGAGAAGGGGGCCTTCTTTGAGGTCGCCGTCGATCTCGGCCTCGATCTGAACCGCTGGCTGGGCAAGACGGCTGGGCTCGACGTGGGGCGTCTGTTCTTCGGGTCTGTTCACGACAGGCTCGGCGGCAACATCCGTTTCCTCATCAGCGGCGGCGCCGCCCTGCCGCGTGAGACGCACCAGCTCTTTCAGGGCCTCGGGCTGCATCTCGCCGAGGGTTATGGGCTCACCGAGGCCGCGCCGGTGCTCGCTGTCGCAGAAGGGGGCCCGGGCACCAAGGCTGGCAGCGTCGGCAAGGCCATCCCTGGCGTGACGCTCAAGATCCTCAACCCCGACAAGGACGGCGTGGGCGAGGTGCTCGCCCGTGGGCCGAACGTCATGGTGGGCTACTTCGGCAACGCTGAGGCGACCGCCCAGGTGCTCGACGGTGACGGCTGGTTACACACCGGCGACATCGGGCGCATCGACCACAAAGGGCGGCTCTCGCTTTTGGGTCGCTCCAAAGAGGTCGTGGTCAACGCGTCCGGGGAGAACATCTACCTCGACGACGTCGAGTCTACCCTTGGGACTGTGTCGGGTGTGAAGGAGTACTCCCTCGTGGGCCTCGCGGACCCGCGCGGCGGCGAGCGTCTCGGCCTGCTCGCGGTGCCGGAAGAGGTCGGGGGCCTCGACCGCAGCTCGACCCACGCCCGGGTCAAAGAGGCGCTGCGTGACGCTGTCGCCAAGCTCCCCGCGTCTCAGCGCCCGTCTGTGATTCATCTCGTCGACGCGGATCTCCCGCGCACCAGCTCGCGGAAGGTGGTGCGAAAGGAGGTCAAGAAGGTCTTGGAGAAGATCGTCGCGGCCTCCTCGACGAAGCCTCGCCGGGGCGAGAGCGTGGCGGAGCCCGTGGCCCAGGCCATCGCCCAGGTCGCCGGGGTTGATCCCGCCACGGTCACCGCTGAGACCCGCATGGCGGACGAGCTGCACTTCGACTCCTTGATGTGGGTCGAGCTCGCCAGCGCCTTGGAGAGCATGGAGGGCGGTCAGCCCGACGCCGAGGCGCTCACGCGCTGTGAGACGGTCGCGGACGTGGTGCGCCTGGTGAACGTGCCCAAACCGACGATCGTTCGTGAGGAGGACGTGCGCGACCGTGTGCAGATCCCCAGCGTCATCGCCCAGCCGCTCAAGTCGGCTTTGGGCTGGGCGCAGCGGGAGCTGTACGGCACGGGCTTACGCACCGAGGTCATCGGCCAAGGCAACATCCCGCAGAACCGCCCGGTGATCGTGGTGAGCAACCACTGCTCTCACCTCGACATGGGCCTCGTGAAGTACGCGCTCGGGCCTTATGGCCAGAAGCTCGTCGCCTTGGCGGCGAAGGACTACTTCTTCGAGGGCAACAAGTGGGTGGTGGCGTATTTTGAGCAGCTCACCAACCTGGAGCCCATCGACCGCAAGCGTGGCTTCCGGGCGAGCCTGGAGCAGGCGAAGTCGGTCATCTCCAACGGCAACGTCGTGCTGCTCTTCCCCGAGGGCACACGGCGCACAGACGGCGTCGTGGGCGAGTTCAAGCCGCTCGTGGGCTGGCTCGCCTTGGACACGGGCTTCGACATCCTTCCGATGCACCTGGAGGGCACGTTTGACGCCTTGCCCAAGGGCGCCATCGTGCCGCGCAAACGCGACGTGAAGGTGCGCATCGGCCCCGCGCTCACCATCGAGGAGCTGCAGCGTCTCACCCACGGCCTCAAGCATGGCGACGCCGCCCGGCGTGTGGCGCGTATGGCCCAGACGGCGGTCGAGGCGCTCCGTGACGGCGAGGTGTTGGAGCTGAGCCGCTGCGCGCCTGAAGACTTCGTCGAGGTGGAGGCGCCCAAAGAGCCGGCCGTCGTGACCGCGCTCAAGGGCCTGCCCACACGCTTCGCGAAGGACCGCCTGGAGCGGCCGATCTCGTGGTACTTCTCCCTCGGCGAGAAGGACGGTCCGAAGTGGACGGTCATTCTCACCGAGGAGGGCTGCACGGTCTCCGAGGGGCGCCCGCCGGGCGGATCTGCGGACTGTGTGGTGAAGACCTCTCCGGAGATCCTCACCCGCATCATCCGCGACGGCTACGTGCCCGATCCCGGCGAGTTCTTCTCTGGGGCGATCAAGACCAACGACATCCCGCTGCTCATCGAGTTCTCGCGGGTGTTCCAGCTCTCGGAGGTGTCGCTGTGAGGATCTGTGTCACCGGCGGCACGGGCTTTCTGGGCCGACACGTCGTCGAACGTCTGAAACGTAACCATGAGCTGGTCGTGCTCGCGCGGCGTCCCAAGCCGATCGAGGGCGTCTCCGTGGCCAAAGGAGACGTCACCGATCGGGCCACGCTCCCCTCGGCGATGGACGGCTGCGAGGCGCTTATTCACCTCGCGGGCTTCGTCTCCCAGCACCCCGACGACGCTGAGCGTCTGTATGACGTCCACGTCCGGGGCACCGAGAACGCCTTGGAGGAGGCGCGGCGCGCGGGCATCAAGCGGGTGGTGTACCTCTCCACCTCGGGCACCGTCGCCGTCTCCAAAGAGGACGAGTTTATCTCAAACGAGTCTTCAGAGACGCCCAAAGAGATCATCTACCGCTGGCCGTACTACCGCTCGAAGCTCATCGGCGAAGAGGCCGCCTTGGCCAAGAGCGACGCGGGCTTCGGCGTGATCTCGCTCAACCCATCGCTGCTGTTGGGGCCGGGCGACACAGACGGCGAGAGCACCCGCTCGATCCGCATGTTCTTGGACGGCCAGCTCCCCGTGGCGCCCCCTGGCGGCTTGTCCTTCGTGGACGCCCGGGACGTGGCGACGGCGGTGGAGACGGCGTTGTGGCGTGGCCGCCCCGGCAGCCGTTACCTGCTCGGCGCGGTGAACATGACGTTTATGGCGTACTATGAGCGCCTCGCCCGGCTCACGACGCTCAAACCCCCGGCGATGAAGGCGCCGCCGATCATGCGCACGGCGCTCGATTGGCTGCCCGGCTGGGGCAAGAACGGCTTCGGCTTCGGGTTCACCGTAGACCGTGTGAGCATGGAGCAGGCCTGCCACACCTGGTACCTCGACGACACCCGCGCCCGGGCGGAGCTGGGTTGGTCCCCACGGGATCCAGTCGAGACTCTGCGCGACACCCTCGCCGACATGCTCGATCGGTCCAAAGGCTACAACGCGGCGTCCCACCTGAGAAGCTGAGCGGCTCGACGGGGAGACGCGCGGGCCTGCTGCCAGGCGACGGCAGGCTTCGCGCGGGGCACGCCGAGCACGCTCTGAAGACAGCTCGCTAGAACGAATGGAGCGCAGATGCTACACACGACGCACCTCCTCACCGGCGCCACCGGCTTTGTCGGGAGCGCGCTGCTGCTAGAGCTTCTTTCACGCACAGACGACCCGATCGTCGCGATCGTCCGGCCCAGCGCCGAACAGAGCCCCGAGCGGCGGCTTCATGAGACGCTGGAGGCGGTCGCCGCGGGCTTCGGCCTGGATGACGGCTGGCGGTCGGGGCTCGGGCGAGTCCGCGCCGTGGCGGGTGACATCAGCGCCCCAGGCTGCGGCGTCGAGGAGACGCTCCCCGCGGCGCGGTGGGTGGTGTGGCACGCGGCGGCCTCGCTGCAGTACCAGGACCGCCACCGTGAGCAGATCGAGCGCACCAACATCGAGGGCACGCGGAACACGCTGGCGCTGGCCCAGGCGCTCGGGGCCGAGGTCTTTCACCACGTCAGCACGGCGTACGTCGCCGGGCGCCGCACTGGGCTCGTGACGGCCGATCCGGGCGACGTCGGGCTCGTGAACAACCACTACGAGCGCAGCAAGGTCATCGCCGAGGAGCTTGTGCTGGCCTCTGGGCTGCGGGCCCGCATTGTTCGGCCCGGGATCGTGATCGGGCACTCCCGCACGATGTACGCGCTGAACTACAACGGTCTGTATGGCTTCTTGCGGGGCTTGATCAAGTTTCGCGACGTGCTCGAACGCACGCAGTCAGGCCTCTCAACGCGGACGGTGATGCAGCTTCGGTGTGACGTCGAGGGTGACCTCGGCCTCGTGACGGTGGATGAGGTGGCGAGGGAGGCCGTGCTCCTGTGGCAGCGGGGGGCGCCGCCCGGGATTTACCACATCACGAACCCGACCCCGCCCAACGTCGCGGAGACGATCCGAACGCTGTTTGAGCTGGCCCGCCTCCCGAGCCCCGCCTTGGTGACCGACGAGTCGGGGTATTCCACCTTCGATCGGAAGCTCTCGGAGCGCCTGGAGTTCTATCGGTCCTACCTCGTCAACCCCAAACAGTTCTGTCGCGCGTCAGTAGAGGCGGTCTTGGGGGATGAGTCCTCGGCGGGGGTGCTGTTGCCGCCGGAGCAGATCCTCACCTACTGCCGAGGGTACGCCGCCCAGGTGGAGGCCGAGCGCGCGGACGTGCCGGTGTTCCGTTGAGCGCCCCGTTGCTCGTGCTGGGCACGGGGCGGTGTGGCTCGACGCTGCTCTCGGAGATCCTGCGGGATCACCCGACGATCCTCAGCGTGTCGGAGCTCATCGCGTTCGTGACGGATCTCGGCAGCCGCATCCCCGAGGTGCTGCCCCAGGGGGAGGTGGACGGCGCGACGTTCTGGTCGTGGCTCGCGAGGCCCCAGCCGCTGCAGAGCGTCTTGCTCAAGCACGGTCTGCGCATGAAGGAGGTGATTTATCCCTTTGAGCGGGGCCGCTTCGCGCCCGACGCCTTGCCCCCGATCCTCCAAGCCACCCTGCCGCACCTCGCGCCGGACGATCCCGACGCGCTGTTTGACGCCCTCGCGGCGGAGGTGCCGACCTGGCCGAGCGCGACGGCCCCCGACCAATACCGGCGACTGTTTGGGTGGCTCTGTCAGCGTCTCGGTCGGCGCGTCTGGGCGGAGCGCTCTGGCGGTGGGCTGCGCGTCGCGCCGCGCTTGATCTCGGCCTTCCCCGAGGCCAAGGTCATCCACCTCGTGCGCGACGGGCGCAACACGGCGCTGTCGATGGCGTCCCACGTCGGCTTTCGGATGGCGTTCATCCACGCCCAGCTCGTGGAGCTCCTGGGGGTTGACCCGTTCCGCGACCCGAGTCGACGGGACGAGGAGGATCTGTCGGATGAGCTCGCGGCCTTGCTCCCCGAGCGGTTCTCCACGCGCGCCTTTGAGGACTTCGATCTGTCTCCGGTCGTCTGTGGGCACTACTGGTCGGGGGAGATCACCCTCGGCCTCCAGGCGATCAAGGCCGTCCCGCCCGAGCGGCTCCTGACGCTCTGGTATGAAGATCTGTGCGCCGACCCCAAA
>JBEAVX010000576.1:0-2976 GCA_041160755.1 Pseudomonadota bacterium | reverse complement strand
GAGCTGGAGCGCCTCAAGGGCGAGATCGACAAGCTCGGAGAGGTCAACCTCGCCGCCATCGAGGAGTACGACGAGGTCGCCGAGCGCTACGAGTGGCTAGAGAAGCAGCGCGCGGATCTGGAGGAGTCCGTGGACTCCATTCGGAAGACCATCGCCCGTATCAACCGCACCTGCCGCGAACGTTTCCGCGAGACCTTCGACCGCGTCACCGAGCACTTCCGCGACATCTACCCCCGCCTCTCCGGCGGCGGCCAGGCCCGCCTCGCGCTCACCAACGAAGAAGACCTCTTAGAGACCGGCGTCGAGATCTTCGTGCAGCCGCCGGGCAAACGCCTGCAGAACCTCAGCCTGCTCTCCGGCGGCGAAAAAGCCCTCTGCGCCATCGCGCTCATCTTCGCCCTGTTCCGGGTCAAGCCCTCGCCGTTCTGTGTGCTCGACGAGGTCGACGCGCCCTTGGATGAGGGCAACGGCGCCCGCTACAACGACATGCTCCGCGAGATGTGCGATCTGACGCAGTTCATCGTCATCACCCACAACAAGAAGACCATGGAGTGCGCCGACACCCTCTACGGCGTCACCATGCCCGATCCCGGCGTCTCCCGCCTGGTGACGGTGAAGGTGAGCTGACCGCGCCCCCATAGGCGCGGCCCGAGGCCGTGGTTAAGGACTGCTCCGCGACGTGGAGGTGATCTCTGGAGCCCCTGCAAAACCTGCCGCTGGCCCCTGAGCTGCTCATCGGGCTCCTCGTCGCCGTCGTCGCGATCCTCGTCGGCGTCGTGGTCGCCCTCAAGCGCCGTGGCGCGGCGGAGCTCCCCGACACCAAGCCCGCGGGGGCCATCGAGGCCTCCGGCTTTGACTGGCTGCGCCAAGGCCTCGCCCGCACCACCGCCGGGCTGGGTCTCGGCGCGCTCTTCTCTGGCGCCAAGGTCGACGAGAAGCTCTTTGAGGCGCTTGAGGAGGCGCTCATCTCCGCCGACGTCGGCGTGAAGACGACCACCACCCTCATCAACGAGCTGCGGCGCGTCGCCCGCCAAGAGGGCGTGAGCGATCCCGCCGCCCTTCGGGAGCGCCTCAAGGCCCTCGTCCTCGCCCGCCTCACCCAGCGCCCGACGGCGCTCAACCCCGCGCCCGCCACGGGCCCCCACGTGCTCCTCGTCGTCGGCGTGAACGGCTCCGGCAAGACGACGACCATCGGCAAGCTCGGCGCGGCCTTCGTGCGCTCCGGCAAGAAGGTCGTCCTCGGCGCTGGAGACACCTTCCGCGCCGGCGCCGTCGAGCAGCTCCGCGTCTGGTCCGAGCGCGCCGGGGCTGATCTCATCGCCGGAGGGGAGGGGGCCGACCCGGCGGCGGTCCTGCACGACACCTTAGAGGCCGCGAAGGCCCGGGGCGCCCAGGTCGTGCTCTGCGACACCGCCGGGCGACTCCAGAGCAAAAAGCCGCTCATGGAGGAGCTCGGCAAGGTCCACCGCGTCATCGGCCGCGCCGTGCCCGGCGCTCCGCACGAGGTGCTGCTCGTGCTCGACGGCACCATGGGCCAGAACGCGCTCTCCCAGGCGCGCATCTTCGGCGAGGTCACCGGCGTCACCGGCGTCGTCTTGACCAAGCTCGACGGCACGGCGAAGGGCGGCGTCGTCATCGCCGTGATGGAAGAGCTGGGCCTCCCGGTCAAGTTTGTCGGCGTCGGCGAGAAGGTGGACGACCTCCGCCCCTTCGACGCCGCGGCCTTTGTTGAGGTGTTGCTCGGCTAGGCCCCTTGACGTGTCAATCCAGGGCCGGTAGTCTCTCCACCAGCGTCTGAGGCAACCGGAGGAGCGATGAACGTTCGAATCACCATTCGCGGCAGGCAGTACACGCTCCGCACCGATGAGCCCGAGGAGGACCTCACCGCCATCGCCGCCTACGTCGACGGCAAGATGGCTGAGCTCAGCCGCTCCAGCTTCGACGAGTACACCATCGCGCTCCTCGCCGCGCTGAACATCGCGCAAGAGTTCCACCGCTTCCGCAAGCAGATGTCCGAGCGCCTGGAGGGGGTCGATCGGGAGATGGCCGCCATCAGCGCTATCCTGGAGGCCGCCCTCCCTGAAGAGGCGCTCGGTGATGACCTCGTGCCCGTGAGCGAAGACGACCTTGGCGACCCTGACACCGAGCAGTGACCCCACGACGGAGGCCAGCGACGCGGCGATCACCCGGCGCCGTCGCTGGGTGAGCCTCGCCGTAGGCGGTCCCGCCTGGGCCGTCATCAGCCTGGCCGCGCTGCTCACCCCAAACCCCGACGGTGTGGGCACCCATCGCCAGCTCGGCCTCGGCGCCTGCACGATCCTCAGCCTCACCGGCTACCCCTGCCCGATGTGCGGCATGACGACGACGTTCACGCACATGGCGCACCTCGACCCCTGAGCGCGCTCGCCACCCAGCCCTTCGGCGTCGTGCTCTTCTTGGGCACGCTCTCCGTGGCGATCTTGGCCCTCTGGGAGGGCCTGAGCCCCCGCGGCCGCTGGGATCAGCTCCTGGCGGTCGTCGAGCGTTGGGATCTTCGGATCGCCCTCACGCTCTTTTTGGGCCTGATCGGGGGCTGGCTGTACAAGGTCGCAGCGATGGATCTCTGGCCCCTGGGGGGCTGAGAACTTTCGTCCCTCCGCGCAGAACTGGCCTCAGAGCGAGATCCTGAGGATCCCCAACACGCGGAGGAGGATCTTTCGTCTTGACGTTCCGAGCCAGCGGGCTAACTTGGTGGGGCCTTCCGGTGACGCCGCAGCGCGGCTCGAATCGGCGCGGCGCCAGAGAGCCTGCTTGACAGGTTCGGCGCTTGCTGGTTAAACCGGGTGGGCCAAGAATGATGCGGCCAAGGTCGCGTCGGTCTTTGAAAAATAGATAGCAGTACTGTCGAATCTGCAAACGAGTTTTAGCTCAACCAAGAGTTGAGCACAAGGATACAAACTGGAGAGTTTGATCCTGGCTCAGAGCGAACGCTAGCGG
>JBEAVX010000546.1:0-14159 GCA_041160755.1 Pseudomonadota bacterium | reverse complement strand
TCGACACTCCGACGGTGCTGATCGTCGGCGAGTCCGGCACCGGCAAAGACCTCATCGCCCGGGCCATCCACGAGTCCGGCCCTCGGCACGAGGGCCCCTTGATGGAGGTGGACTGCGCGAGCCTGCCCGAGCAGCTCATCGAGTCTGAGCTCTTCGGCCACGAGAAGGGCTCGTTCACCGACGCCCGCACGACGAAGCGGGGGATGTTTGAGGTGGCCCGGGGCGGCACGATCTTCTTGGACGAGATCGGCGAGATGTCGCCCAACACCCAGGCCAAGCTCCTGCGGGCCCTGGAGAACCGCAAGTTTAAGCGTGTGGGCGGCGTGGCCGACATCCCGCTCGACGCCGGGGTCATCGCCGCGACCAACCGCGACCTCTCCGCCGAGGTCAAGCGCGGCGGCTTCCGCGAGGACCTCTTCTTCCGCCTCAACGTCATCCGCATCGAGGTGCCGCCCCTGCGGGAGCGCCGCGAGGACGTCGGCACCCTCGTCGAGCACTTCATCCGCCGGTTCAACACCGACTTTGGCCGGGCGATCACCGGCGTCTCCGCCGAGGCCATGTCCCGGCTCACGAGCTACCCCTGGCCGGGCAACGTGCGGGAGCTGCGCAACGTCATCGAGCGCATCGTGATCTTGGAGGCTGAAGACATCATCCGCTCCGAGAACCTGCCCCCGGAGATCCGCTTCGGCCGCGCCGAGCCCGGCGGCGGCGGCGTAGGCTCCAAAGGCGCGCCGTTCATCTTGCCCGAGGACGGCGTGAACCTCGATGAGGTCGAGAAGAGCCTCATCCAGCAGGCCCTGGACCGCACCCACGCGAACCAGTCCGCCGCCGCCCGCCTGCTCGGCGTCAGCCGCTATACCCTCCGCTATCGGATGGAGAAGTACGGCTTGGCGAACCCTGAAGGCTGAGCCTAAAGCAGGCGCCGCGCAGGGGGCGGCTCGGGTCGTCGTCCTCTAAGGTGAGCACGGCGCCGATGGCCGTCGCGTACTTGCGGCAGATCGCGAGGCCGAGCCCCGTGCCCCGGATCTTCGTCGTCACGAAGGCGTCGAAGATGCGCGCGCGCTGGCTGGCGGGCACCCCGGCGCCGCTGTCCATCACCTCGACCTGGGGCCCAGGCCCGACGACCATCCACACCTGCCCTTGGGCCCCGACGGCGTCCCGGGCGTTCTGGAGCAGGTTCACGAGGATCTGCGTGACGAGCTGGGCGTCGGCCCACACCGAGACGGGGACGAGGACCTGCAGCTCGGCGGGCACGGCGGCGCTGCTGATCGCCTCAGCGCAGAGGCTCTCCAGCGCGACGACGTCCATCCGCGCCACGGCGGGCTTGGCGTAGCCCAAGAGGTCGCTCACGAGGCGGTCGAGGCGGAAGACCTGCTCCTGCACCTTGCTCAAGATCGCCCGGCGGCGGTCGGTCTCCTCCAGCGTGCCGCCGATGACCTGCAAGGTGGCGGAGATCGCGGTGAGGGGGTTTCGGATCTCATGCGCCAGGGTGGCGGCGAGGCTGCCGATCCGGGCCAAGGACTCGGCCTGCTGGGCGCGGGCCTCGGCCTGAACGGCGTCGGTGAGCTCCTCGACGTGCACGAGCACCTCGGCGAGCTCGTGGGAGAGCGGCACGATGTTCACCCGGAAGATGCGGGCGGCGGGGCCCTCGCCGAGCACGACCCGGGGCACGCTCACCTCGTGGCCCCGGGCTTGGGCCCGCTGCACGTTGGCGACGAGCCGAGAGGCCTCGATGAGATCGACGGGCAGAAAGTCGCCGATGGACGAGCCGATCTCGGCCCCGGCGCCGAAGATGCGCGCTGAAGGCCGGGTGGCCGCGGTCACCACGCCTTCGCGGTCGAGGCAGAGCACGGTGATCGGCAGGCTGCGGATGATCACGTCCTGGAGGCTTCTGAGGCGCTGGTCTTCGTGGGCCTCCATGAAGGTGCTGCACATCACCGCGAGCTCCAGGTCACACACCCGGGCGACGGCGTGGCAGGTGACCCAGGCGCTCCCGTCGTGGAGGTTCTTGCGGGCGATGTCCACGAGCTCGGCGCGCAGGAGGTTCATGGCGGTGAACATGTAGCGCTCGGGCAGGCCCACACGGACGTGGGTGCGCCCGATGCTCCGGCGGCGCTCCCAGTACGCCGTGTCCCAGGGGCCCTCCAAGAGCTGCCGCAGCCAGATCTGCATCGAGACCTTAAGCCGCTGAATCTGCGCGTCGTTCACGAAGACGCGCCGCGCGCCGGGGGAGCGATCGATCGCCTCGTAGAATCGATCGGCGATCACGGGCAAGAAGGGATCCGCGTAAGGGAGAAGCGCCTGGAGCGCCTCACCATCCGCAGCGCTGAAGCCCACGTAGTCCATCATCTCTTGAATCGTGTCCATGCTGATCCTTCTCCTGCGGAGCTCGCCCTGCCTCTCCCCAACGCGCTGACTCCTCTCTGGTATCATCGGGAGGAGGACTCGTGCTTCAACCCGGTGACCTGATCGAGCTTTGGGCGGTCGACGCGCGCCTCGGCGGCGAAGGCGGGACCGCGTTCTTGGCCCACCTCGGCGAAGACCGCGCCCAGAAGGTCGTCGTGAAGCTGCTCTCCCCGCGAGAGGGCCGCGTGGACCTCATGCGGGATCGCCTCCTGCGCGACGCCCGGGCCTTGATGAACCTGGAGCACCCCGGCCTGCCGCGCATCCTCTCGCTGCGGCTCACCGGCCCCTTGCCGAACGCCGTGATGGAGTTCATCCCCGGCGAGCCCCTGAGCAACCGTGTGCCCGGCCCGCCGCTCAACAGCGAGACGGCCGTGGCCTTCATCCGCGAGCTGTGTAAGCCCATCCAGGCGCTGCACGCCGTGGGCCTACGCCACCGCGACATCAAGCCCGCGAACATCCTCTTGCGCCCCGGCCAGGGCCCGGCGCTCGTCGATCTCGGCCTGCCCGCCGCCATCGCGCCGCCGCGCCGCTCGTCGTGGCCGTATGTGCCGCCGGAGTGGCTCTCCGACCGCCAGCCCTCGGACTCGTCGCTGTGGGACATGTACAGCCTCGGCGTGGTGCTCTACGAGCTGCTGCGCGGGAAGCTCGTCTACGCCGGGCACAACGTCGAGACCCGCGAGGAGATGCTCGCGCTCAAGAAGGCGTATGGGCCCCTGGACCCAGGCCGTGAGGTGCCCGTCGACCTGCGCCGGGTCGTGCGCCGCCTCACGCACCCCGACCCCCGCAAACGTATCCGCCGGGTCGAGGAGCTCCTCACGCGGCTAGACGCCATGGACCTGGAGCGCGCTGAGCCCTCGATGTCCCTGGACGGCCACACGACCTTCCCCGGCGATGACACCGTCTCCCCCGAGCTGACGTTGCGCCCGGACGAGCCCACAAACGTCGAAGACATCGACCTCGACGCTGAAGAGGCCGCAGAGGACGAGCCCCCGATGGAGCCGCCCGCCCCTGGCCAGCGCTTGGTGGACCCGGTCGTCTTGCCCTTGCCCCGCCGCGTGGCCAAGCCCGAGGCGGCGGAGAACCCCGAGGACGACGTGCCCCCCGCCGACACCCGCTGGGTGGCGTTCTTGATGGCGGCCTTGACCGTGCTCGGCCTGCTCTTGGCGGCGTACTTCACCCGACCCTTCTTCTCCGGTGGGCCCTGATGGTCGACTTCCCCGCGAGCCCGTACCGCGTGCCTTACGACGGCAGCTTCCGCGTGGCCAAGGCGCCCACCCATGTCGACGTGGACGGCGACGACGACGACAAAGACGCCCTGCGCGCCGCCGTCGCCCGCATCAGCGACCTCCAGGGGCGGCTCTACGCCCACAACCGCCTCGCGGTGCTGGTCATCTTTCAGGCGATGGACGCCGCGGGCAAAGACAGCACCATCCGCGCCGTGCTCTCCGGGGTGAACCCCGCGGGCTGCCAGGTCCACGCCTTCAAGTCGCCGTCCTCTGAAGAGCTCGACCACGACTTCTTGTGGCGCACCACCTGCCGCCTGCCCGAGCGTGGCCGCATCGGCGTGTTCAACCGGAGCTACTACGAGGAGGTGCTCGTGGTGCGGGTTCACCCCGAGCTCCTCGCCGCCCAGAGCCTCCCCGGCGATCTAGAGCCCGAGCGCCTGTGGGCCGAGCGTTACGAGTCCATCCGTGACCACGAGCGCCACCTCGCCCGCAGCGGCCTCGTCATCCTCAAGTTCTGGCTCAATGTGAGCCTAGAAGAGCAGACCCGCCGCCTCCTGCGCCGCATCGACGACCCCAAACGCAACTACAAGTTTGAGTCCCGGGACGTCACCGAACAAGCGCACTGGGCCGAGTACATGGCCTCCTACGAGCTGGCCCTGCGCCAGACCTCCACACCCTGGGCGCCCTGGTACGCCATCCCCGCCGACGACAAGCCCAAGATGCGCCGCCTCGTCGCCGAGCACATCGCCGAGACGATGGAGTCCCTGCACCTGCCGTACCCCGAGCTGCCCCGGCGCTCCCGGGACGAGCTGGACGAGCTGCGCCGGGCGCTGAAGGCGCGGTTGAAGGGCTGATCTCTTAGATTGGTCGCGTGCCCAAGTTTCGCGTGAGCAGCCCCGAGATCCACACGACAAACCGCCGGGGCACCAGCCGGGTCAAGAACGCCGTGAGCCCCGTCGTCGGCCCGACGAAGACCACCGGCCGCCGCCCGATGGCCCGCCGCCCGGCCCGCACGACCACGTCCGCCTCGATGGTGAGCGGCCCGGCGGCCTCGCCGTTCACCCCGGCGATCTCGGCGAAGCCCGTGCGGGTGGGCCCGGGGCAGACGACCAAGGCCTTGACCCCGGTGCCGCGCAGCTCCTCGTAGAGCGTCTCCATGAACACCAGCTCAAAACACTTCACCGCGGCGTAGGTGCCCAGGCGCGGCGTCGGCAAGAACGCGCCGACGCTGGAGATCACGACCAGCTCGCCCTCCTTGCGGGCCAACATGCCCGGCAGCAGGCGGTGGATGAGGTCGATGACGCCGCGACAGCCGAGGTCCACCATCTCCAGAAGGCGCTCTCGGGGGGCCTCGGCGAAGCGCCCGTACCGCCCGAAGCCCGCGCAGAGCACGGCGGTCGAGACCTCGATCTGCGCCTCCTCCACGGCCCGCATCACCCGCGCCGGGGCGTCGTGCTCGGCGAGGTCGAGGTCGATGATGAGGCAAGGGACCTGCACTGAGGCCGCCAAGGCCTCCAGCCGATCCCGCCGCCGAGCGATGAGCACCAAAGGGCGCCCCTCGGCGGCCAAGGCCCGGGCCCAGGCGGCGCCGATGCCGGAGGAGGCGCCGGTGATGAGCGCGGCGTTGTGGAGAGGGGGCACGAGCGGCTCCGGGGTCGCGGGGCCGCCTGCTCTATTCGATCGGGTCGGGCGTGGGGAGGGGGCGCTCCATCAGGCCACACCCGTCACTCGACGTAGCCCAGCGCCCGCAGCGCCGCCTCATCGACGCCCTCCGCGCCCCCGGTGGGCCGAAACCGCTCCACAAGCTCATCCCGGCTCGCGGGCGCGGCCACTCCTGGGGGCAAGCGGTCTTGCCCCAGCACGACGACGCCGGGGAGATCCTGCGCCGGGTGGATGCCCAGCAGCGCTTGTACCGTCGGCGCCACGTCCAGGAGGCCCATGCTCGGCAAGGTCTGGCCGACGGGCAGGCCCGGACCTTTGGCGTAGATCACGCCCCGGGCGTCGTGCATTCCGGAGAAGGTCTCCGAGAGGCGGACGTAGTCGCCCAGAGGTTCGCCGCCGACGGTGCCGCCCTGGATTCGGGCCTCGGTGACCCGCTCGTCGGTGAGGGTGAGGCCGAGCGCGTTCGGGGCGCCGGGCACGGGCTCCACCCGGAAGACCGGGGCGCCGGTCTCGTCCACGAGGGCCTCCAAGGCGGCCTGAAGCTCGGGCACCCGGGCGGCGCCGCCCGCGGTCAACGACACGTTGAGCTTGATGCCCAGGCGGGAGACATCGACGGGCAAGCCCTGCTCGATCAGCCGGGCGCGCAGGCGCTCGGTGAGGGGCTGGAAGCCGAGCTGGTCCAGCGCCGGGTCAAAGGCGCGGAAGCCGTGATCGGAGACGACGACCACGGTGGTCTCGGGGCTCACCCGGGCCATGAGCTCGCCGAGGAGCGCGTCGGCCTGGCGGTAGGCGTCGCGCACGGTCTCGCCGTAGAGGGCCTGCTTCTGCGGATCGACGCCGGTGAACGCGTCGGGCTGGTGGTAGGTCCAGAAGCGGTGGGCGAGGCCGTCGGTGGCGTAGTAGGTGAAGGTGGCCAGATCGGGCTGGTGCTTGTGCATCGCGTGAACGAACACGTCGCGGTCGATGCGCCCCCGAAGGAGCTGCATCGCCTCAAACCGGGCGTCGTCATCGGGGCGCTCGACACGCTCACGAACGCTCCAGCGCACCGCGTCCCACAGCGTGCTCAGGCGGAGGCCCTGGGGGATCCCGGCGAGCACCAGGGCGGTGGTGCTGCGGGTGCCGGCCACCTTCTTGCGGCGCATGCGGTTCGCCAGCTCTAGCTCCTTCACGAAGCTCAGCTCGGCGGGGAAGGTGTCGGGCGCCGGCGCGAGCCAGCTCGGCACGATGAAGCCCGGCGCCGGGCGCGGCGGGTAGGTGACGAGCCACTTGTAGATGCCGATGCGGAGGCCCTCGGACTCGGCGATGTCCCACAGGCGCGGCACCTGCACGTCCGTCGCCCGGGTGTGAAAGCCGTGGATGCCGTGCTCTTCGGGGGGGCGGCCGCTGGCCATCGTCGTCCACAACAGCGGCGAGAACATCGGCTCCATCGACATCAGCACGCCTCGGCTGCCGTCCGTCGCCATGGACTTGAGCGCGGGCAGCTCCCCGGCGGCGATCAGGGGGTCGATGAGGTCGTAGGTGGCGCCGTCGATGCCGACGACGAGCACCTTCACGGGATCGGGGCTGGGCTCGGGCCACAGCGCCAAGGCCAAGGTGGCGGCGCCGGTGAGCGCGACGGGGAGGCGCGGGGCCGAGGCCCGTGGGCGGCGAAGGCCGATGAGGCCGCCGAGGACGGCGCCGACGACGGCGGGGGCGAGCACCAACAACAACAGCAGCAGGCCCACGCTGTCGATGAACCAGGGGTTGAGCACGCTCACCGCGAGGGCCACGCCGAGGCCGGGCAGCGGCGCGAGGGCGGCGCCGAGGAGCGCGGTGTTCAAGGCGGAGGGTCGGCTCACGGCAGGTCTCCTTCCAAGAAGCGGCCCGGCTCAAACTCATCCCAGAAGTGCCAGTCGCCGGGGTGCTCCCGCAGCCAGAGGTCTAACCAGCGGGCGCTGAGATCGGCCCCGTGCTCCAGGGCGTCGTCGAGGGGCAGCTCCCGGCGCAGCGGCATCGGCTCGTGAATCTCGGTGATGTAGCGTTGGCCAGGCCCGGGGTTTCGATAGGTGACCATCGGCAGAATCGGCGCCTGGCCGCGCAGGGCGAGCCACAACGCCCCCACAGGCAGACGCATCCGCTGGCCGAGCACCTCACGCACGACCCGGCGGCCGAGCTCTTTGCCGCCGCCGGTGCCGTCCATCGCCGAGAGCACGAGCTCTCCCCGGGTCAAGGCGCGCAGGACGGGCCGGATGAAGGCCTTGCCGTCCCAGATCTTCGCCGGGATGTCTTGCTCCAGGCGGTGCCGAAGCTGGGTGACCCGGGCGCCCTCGTCGCTGATCGGCCCCTCGACCCCACCGCCGCCGACCTGGTTCACGCGGTAGTTTCGGGCGCCCAACACACAGAGCGGGAGCTGGGGGATGCCCATGTGGGGGTGCAAGAGCACGGCGCCGCGACCGCCTTGCAGGGCGCGGTCGAGGTGGTGCAGGCCCTCGATCCGCAGGTACGGGCCCCCTTCGCCCCGGGCGATGCGGGCGAAGCTCCAGGAGATGTACTGGTCGGCGAAGTGGGTGCAGAAGGCCTCGGCGGCGACGGCGTCGAGGTCGTCGCGGCTGGGGAAGGCCCGGCGGAGGTTCGTGACGAGCTGCGCCCGTTTGCCCTTGGAGAGCCGCGCCACCACGGCGCCCAGGCGGCGGTTGACGCCCAGCTCCGCGCCCGCCGGGGCACGTCCGAGCAGCTCGCGGTACGGGCCCCACACCACGCGGCGATACACGTCCTTGATGGGACTCTCGGCGAACACCATGAGCGAGGGCTCCTCAGCGTGTCGTCCGACCGCCAGGGCCCACGACGCTGAGCGCGCCGCCGACCCAGCGGGGACAAGACGAGCTTAGCGTCTCCGCGCGGGGCCTGCCTCAGCGCCGCGGATCAGACCTCAGCCGCCGCGCCGCCGCCACCCCTGGGGTCGTTCGCCCCAGCGGCGCCGGCCTCGGACGCCGTGCTGGAGTCGAGGTGGGCCTCTTCTTGGGCGGCCTGGCCCTCTTGCTGCTGAAGCTCGCTGGGGTCGCCCCAGTAGCCCTTCTTGCGGATGAGGTCGGGCTGGCGGGTGAACAGCGTCGAGCGCACCCAGCCGTACATGGGCTTGCCGTTCATGTCGAACAAGACCTTCATCCAGCCGCCCTGCACCTCGTCCACCTCGACCATCTTGCCCGAGGTGTAGCTGGCGAGCTCCATGGCGCCGTAGTCGGGCTCGGCCCAGATGCGGATCTCTTTGAGGGCGCCAGCGCTCAACATGCCCTTCATGCCCGAGAAGACGCGGTTGGGGCGCATCGCCGGGTCACGGGCGGCCTGCTCGTCCTCGATGAGCTGCTCTTGGTTGACCACCCAAGACGACAAGAAGTCCTGGGCGCCATCGACGAGGTTCCAGGCCTCCGGGGAGACCTCGTTCGGGCGCTCGGACTCTAGACCTTCCTCTTCTGCGGCCTTCCGGACGTCGAGGAAGATCTCGTCGGCGAGCTCTTGCACGAGGAGGTTCTGGATGGCGTTGTTGCCGATGAGATCGTGCAGCTCATCCCGGGTGGTGGGGAGGTCTTTGAGGTCTTTGTCATCGGCCTTGGGTTTGCCACCTTTGGCTTTGGACGACTTCTTGAGCAGCTCGTTCTGATCAGACATAGCGCGGTCACCTCGGCTGGGGCGCGGTGCCCATAGGATAGCACCGAAGGCGCGGATTGAGCACACCATCCGCGCCTTCGGCCATCATCCGTCGGCCCGGCCGGGGATCACGCCCCGCCGTGCTTCCACAGGGCGATCGTCGCGCCGTCGGTCGTGGCGACCAAGGCGAAGTCCCCGGTGTTGGGGATGCTCGTCGGCGTGACGAGGGAGGTGGCGCCCAAGGCCAAGGCGCGCTCGTAGGAGGCTTGCAGGTTGTCGACGGCGACGTAGTTCTCCCAGTAGGCCGGCACCTCGGCGGGCACATGGGCGGGCATCGCCATGATCGAGCCGCAGCCGCCGTCGCCCCGGGAGAGGGTGACCATGCCTTGGTACATCTCGACCTTCCAGCCGAAGATCGTGGAGTAGAAGCGCTGGGCGGCCTCGACGTCCCGCGTCATGAGCTGGGCCCAGCAGAAGGTGCCCGTGATCGGCCGGTAGTTCATCGCCGGGACGACCTGGCCCGATGGGTCACGCAGGAGGCCGAAGACGGCGCCTTCAGGGTCGGTCACGATGGCGAAGCGGCCGATCTCGGGGGCGTCGGAGGGCGGCATGAGCACGCGGCCGCCGAGCTCGACGACCTGGGCGGCGCTGGCGTCTACGTCGTCCACGGTGACGTAGTTGATCCAGTGCGAGGGCACCTCGGGGCTAGGACCGGCCATGACCCCGGCGACCATCTCTTCGCCGTTGTTGAGGATGGTGTAGTTGCCCATCGGCCCCATGTCGACGTCTTTGGACGTCCAAGAGAACAGGTCGCCGTAGAAGCGGGCGGCGGCCTGGGGGTTCGGGGAAGACAGCTCACGCCAGCAGATGGCGCCAGCGTAGGGGAGCGCGCTCATGGTTGACCTCTCTCTCGTGAAAGGGCGTGTAGCCCAATGTTCTCGACGGATCGTCTTCCGGCGAGATGCGAGCAGGTTAACTGGCGAAGCGCGAAGTTGACAAGGGCGATGCGCGAAAAAAGCTGAACAAGTGATCAGTGACCTATCCGATCCGCCGCGCGATGGCCACCAGGGACATTCCGGTGGGCAGGGGGGCCCGATCTTCAGCGGCCAAGGCGGCGCGGCTCACGACAGAGTAGGCCCCCAACAGCCCGGGGGAGATCTGGTCCCGGCCGAGCACACGGCCGTTGAGCCACCAGCCGACGGCCCCCAAGAGGTTGAAGAAGCGCGTCTCCTCAACCTCGAAGCCCGCCGCGCTGAGCGTGGACCGCAAGCCCGCCTCGCTGTACCGGCGCTGGTGCCCGATCGCCTCGTCCAAGGGCCCCCGCAGGGCCTCGTGGGCGGCGACGAGCAGCACGAGGCGGCCCCCCGGCGCGAGCAGGCTCCGCAGGCGGGCGAGGCTCGTGGCCTCATCAAGCAGGTGGCTGAGCACGTTCACGCACAGGACGGTGTCGGCCTCGGGCTTGGGGCCGGGCCAGTCCGGGGACAGCTCGGGATCCCAAGGGACCACCTGCACGTTGTCGTAGTCGTTGAAGTCTTGGGCGAGGCGGTCCAGGCGGGGGCCTGGGGCATCAGTGATGAACACCTGGCGCCGGGAGATGAGGTGGGGGCTCAGGTTGCCCCAGCCCGCGCGCACCTCGACGACGCGCTGGCCGAGGTGGGGGCGCACGGCGCGCACGATGGCCTCGTTCAGCGGGCCCACGGCGGCGAGGCGCTGCAGGTCTTGCTGGAGCAGGGGCCCCTCAAAGAGCTGGCTGGTGAGCCGGTACTTGAGGATCAGCCGGATGGCCTCCACGCCGTCCTTCCAGGTGATCTTCTTGCCCAGCTCATAGCCGCGCCCGTGGTAGCTGATCGGCACCTCGTAGATCCGCAGGCGCATCCGGGCGAGCTTCTGGGTGACCTCGACCTCAAAGCCGAAGCGCTCGCTCTCCAGGCGTAAGGAGCGCAGCACGTCGGCCCGGAAGACCTTGTAGCAGGTCTCCATGTCGGTGAGGTTGAGGTCGGCGGCCATGTTCGAGAGCGTGGTGAGGATCGTGTTGCCGACGCTGTGCCAGTACATCAGCGCCCGGTGCTCCTCGCCGATGAAGCGTGAGCCGTAGACGACATCGGCCTTGCCCTCGACCAGGGGCCGCAGGAGGCGCGGGAAGTCGCGGGGGTCGTACTCCAGGTCCGCGTCTTGGATGAGCACGAGGTCGCCCGTCGCCGCGGCGAACCCGGCGCGTAAGGCGGCGGACTTGCCTCGGTTCTGGGGCTGGAGCACGCCCCGCACCACGGCGTGCTCCATGGCGCGATCGGCGTCGAGGCCCCGGCGCGTGAGGGCCTCACGCACCACGGGGCGCCAGTCTTGCGCCAAGGCCGCGATCTGCTCCCGGGTGCCGTCGGTGGAGCCGTCATCGACGAGGATCACCTCCTTCGTGAGCCCGAGCGGCCGCAGATCGACGTCGAGCACGCGGCAGAGCACCGTCATCAGCGTCGGGCGCTCGTTGTACGCGGGGATCACGATCGTCACGGTCTGCACGGGGGGCGCGCTCCAGAGTCGGGGCGATCCTGCCACACTCCGGGGCGAGGTGGGGGTCATCCTAAAACGGTCAAAAAATGGCCTATGAGGATCGTGGCCATCGTCGGCGCCAAGCCAGATTTTGTGCAGGATCTCCTAAAATTACCGGAACCGCCACAATCGGATCCAAAATCCGGACAGATGAATTCCGTAGGGCTAAACCCTGTTGGTGAGCTTCTACAACACCTCATCTCCTGCCTCACCCCCAAAACCTCGGAGCGCCTGACCATGAGCCGCTCTCGTCGCCTACAGCCCATCGCCGCGCGGGTTCGCGCCGCGCGCCTCGCCGCCGGGCTCACCCCCGGAGAGCTCGCGGAGCGCGCCGGGCGCCTCACCGGCACCGAGATCATCAACGTCGAGGCGGGCCGACGCGTGCCCACCCTCGCGGTGCTCGCGGAGCTCGCCCGAGCCCTCAACGTGCCGCTGCCCTCCCTCGTCGAGGACGTCCCGCCGCAGCTCGGCGAGGACGACGACCGGGCCCTCCGGGCCCTCGCCGAGCGCCTGCGCGCCTTAGACCCCAAGGTGCTCCTGCGGGTCTTGGGCCTGTTGCAGGCCTTGGTGCGTGAGGCCGAGGAGAACGAGTCCCAGAGCTGACGGCGTCACTCGGTACAACACACAGAGGCTCAAGCGCTGTGTGGGTCCGTCCTGCGCTCGACGCTCAGGTCCGCGGCGACGCCTCGCCTCGGCACCAGGCGATGTAGTCGGCGAGGCGCTCGTTGAGCTTGGCCTCGTCTACGCCGACCTGGGCCAAGGACCGGTTGAGCAGGTAGTTCGTGCGCTCCCTCGGCGGGTGTGCCCGGGGGACGTGCGGCGGCAGCTCGTCTTGGTCGAGGCACTCGCGGTAGACCTTGCGCATGGCGGCCTCTAGATCCCGCACATACTCCGAGAACCGCAAGACCGTGCGCCGGGCGCCGCCGACCCGGGTGAACCAGACCTGCTCGATGTGGCAATACTCGGCCTCGCTCACCGCCAGCGCCGCGCCGAGCCAAGGCCACGGCACCTGCCCGAGCATCGGCTCTCCGGGGTTCGCGCGCAAGAAGTTCACGCCGCTCTGAAGCCGAGGGGCGGGCTCGCGGATCATCGTCAAGAAGCGCGCGTCGGGGTAACGGCGCTCCAGGGCGTCCGCGGCGCACAAGAAGTGGCCCTTGATGAACAGCCGCCGGGGTTGGCCGTCGGCGCCCGGCCCGGCGTAGACGAGGGTCTTGCGGCCGATGGCGTCGAAGATCGTGATGAAGTCCTCCTCCCACAAGGCCCGGTTCTGCGGGGCCAAGGCGCCGAAGCTGAAGTCCTCAGCCATCACGTCCGGGCCCAGAAACGGCGCGTAGGCGTTGAGGTGCAGGACGAAGATCACCGCGTCGAAGGTGTCGGTGCGGAAGATGTCGCCCTCGTGCCGTTGGTGAAACTCGGGCGGGATCATCGCCGTGATCTTCTGGGAGACCCGCTCCTTCGTGATCACGCGGCCCAAGGTGGCGGCGACGAGGCGCCACAGCCAGAGGTAAGGGAAGAAGAACTGAAGCGTAGACGGGGCGGCGAGGCGCGGGTCGTCCTCGATGTAGCGGGCGAGCTGGGTGGAGCCGCTGCGGGCGGCGCTGATCTCGATCAAGGGCGCGACGACGGGGTTCTCGCGGAGCGCCGCGCCGTAGAGCAGCTCATCGAGGTGCCAGGCGAGGCCGAGCACAGGCCGCATCATGAGCCGCTGGACCAAGGAGAGCAGGATCCAGGCCCGAGCGAGGCCCGAGAGCCCCGGCGCGGGCGGGTTCACCGTCAGAAGCAGGCGAAGGTAACGACCAAACTGGCTCATCCGGGGCACGTTCGGCGTCCAGCCCCAGATCAGCACCCCCAGGAGGTAGAGCGGCCATAGCCCCGCGGTGGCGATCCCCAACAGCAGCGTGGTGACCACACGCAGGGCGAGCTTGAAGGCGAACACCGGCGTCGAGGGCCCGGGGCGAAGCGGCTCACCGGGCAGGTGCTCGGGGATGGCCGCGCCGTGGAGGAGCAGATCTTCGGGGCGGTTCGTGAACATCGGGAGCCTCCGGGAGCCTCGGGTGAACGACGGCCCATTATCCTCCTGGCCGGCGCGAGGATGTCCAGGCTCGGCGAGAGGATCACCGAGGGGGTGAGCGGCGGTATGACGCACAATTGGTCTGGGAGGCGGGTTGAGGAGAGTCCTGACGTCCCGGGGTGACACAGGGCCCTTGACGTGCGCCGGTTGCCATGTTCCTCTTGATTGTACTGAATCAGTCTGGTGTCGCGCTGTCACGGCCCCAGGTCCTGATGCGTCATGCTCGGTGGTTCGGCAGAGGTCCGATCGTGTCTGTTCGTGTTGTGAAGCTTGGCGATGTCTCAGCGCGGCGTATCGTCGGCCCCACCCCTAAGGTCGCTATGTGGCGCCTCGCGGAGCATGAAGCCGCGTTCTGGAGCACCAACCACCCAGACATCCAGCCCTTGAGCGCCTACGGCCACCCCTCGCGGGCGTTCTTGTCTGTGGCGCGTTCGATCTTGGACCGGTACCTCGTCATGGAGAAGGGCGTCCCGATCCACTTCGACCGCGAGCGATGGATCGACTGTTTCACCGATGCGGTCCTCCGTTCCATCACAGACGACCGATCCGCCATGGAGGGGGACGAGCGATGAGCCCTCGCCCCCCTCCCACGATGCTGTCCATTGATCACATCCTCCGTGCTAGAT
>JBEAVX010000494.1:0-2579 GCA_041160755.1 Pseudomonadota bacterium | reverse complement strand
CCTCTGGCATTTTTATGTGATGGATGTGTGAGTCGGGCAGTTTTTTTGTTTGAGAGGCTTCTCAGCCCGCCATCACCCCCAACACCCGCCGCCGCGCCTCCTCCAGGGCCGCCGTCTTCGGATCGCCGACGACCGCCCCCGGGTCAAACGCCTCGCCGATCTGCACATGCACCGGCTGGGGCCGAAACCGCTCGTCTCGGCCGAACAGCGTGTCGGTGCCGCGCACCACGACGGGCACCACCCAGGCCGCGCCGCGCAGGTAGCGGGCGGCGGCGGGCAAGAAGGGGCCGAGCTGGCCGTCGCGGCTGCGGGTGCCTTCAGGGTAGAGCACGACGGGGCCACGGCCTCCGCGCCAAGCCTCGGCCTCTTTGAGCGCGCCGAGCGCCAGGGCCGCGACCTCCCGCAGGCTCAAGGATGCGTCGTTGCCGTCTAAGGTCGTGGACTGGGGGGTCTTCAGGGTGTTGAGCGCGATGGCGGCGAGGCGGCGGAAGGGGGCGCTGTAGACCTTGGGCCCGGCGACGGCGAGGAGGTTGTCGGCGAGGTCCACGCGGCCGTGGGCGGCGAGGAGCAGGTCGAGCACGCTCGTGTCGACGTAGCTCAGGTGGTTGCCGACGAAGAGGGTGGGGCGGCCGTCGAGACGCTCCAGGTGGTGCAGGCCGGTGATCGTCGCGCCGCGGGTCATGCCGCCGAGCCAGGCGCGGGAGAGCCGCCGGGCGAACGGGTCCGCGGGCCAGGTGGTCCAGGCGCTCCCCGCCGCGCCGAACGCCCGGAGCGTCTCGGCGAGGGCGTCGTCATCGACGGCGCCCAGGGTGGCCTCGGCGAGGGCGCCAAGCGCGGCGCGGGTCTCGGGCGGGGCGTCTACGGCCCCGTCGAGCAGAGAGGGCAGGGCGGCGCGGAGATCGGAGGGGGTGAGGCCGTGAAGGTTCATGCGGCGAGCGTAGCGCCGGAGCGCGCGGGGCACAAGGCCCGGCGAGCGGCCTGCGCTCGGCTGCGCCCCGACACCCGCCGTCGAGAACTCACCCAAGGCTTACACCCGGACACGGGGCGAGGACCCACCGCGCCGCGTGGAGCGTATGATCCCCGCGTGAACCGCCCGCTCCTGCCCCCCTCTGTGGTCGAGACCGACCTCGCGCTCCACCAGCTCTTCGAGCGGGTGGTGTTCTCCCGTTACCTCAACCCCCTCAACTCCCGCGACGCCCAGGCCGACTTCGCCGTGGGGGAGCCCCCGCGCTACCACTACCAGCCCGCGGACTGGGCCGATGACGAGCTTCGCCGCCTCGACACGCTGCGCCCGCCCGAGGACCACCCCTTCGGCCCGCTGCTGCGCCGCGCCATCGAGGGCACCCGGCTGTTCATCCTCGCGCTGCGGGATCGAACCCCGGCGCGTTTTGACGCCTTGGCGCGCCACAGCGGCTGGTATCCCGACGCCGAGACCCTTCACGCCGCGCGCAACGAGCCCCGCGACCACGAGCGCAGCGCCCAGACCGTGACGGCCTACGAGATGGCCGACGCCTTACAGGCCGCGATCCGCGAGCGTGGCCTCGTCGGCTGGCGCGTCGAGCTCGACCCGGTGATGGCCGCCCGTGTGCTGGTCGATGGCGCCCACCGCGCCGTGCGGGTCACGCCCCACGCGGCGTTTCGGGCCTCGGACGTGCCCCGCCTCATCGCGCATGAGATCGACGTTCATGTGCGCCGCGCCGAGAACGGCTATCAACAGCCCCTGCGCCTCTTCGCCACGGGCCTGCCCGAGTCCTTAGAGACTGAGGAGGGCCTCGCGCTCTACGCCGAGGAGCGCGCCGGGGTGATCTCGCCGGGCACGGCGTGGCGTCAGGGGATCGTCGTGCAGGCCGTTCATTGGGGCCGCAGCCTCGGCTTTCGTGCGCTGCACGAGCGCATCACCTCCATCGGCGGCGGCGGCCTCGCCTGGACGATCACCGAGCGCCTCAAGCGTGGCCTCGCCGACCCCGAGGCCCCGGGCGTCTACGCCAAAGACGTCGTCTACTACACCGGCCTGCGCCGCGTTCGCGCCTATCTCGCCGCCGGTCGCCCCCTGGAGCACCTCTTCGTGGGCAAGGTGAGCATCGACGACCCCGTCGAGGCGTGGATCGACGCGGGACTGGTCACTGTGCAGCCGACGCCGGGGGTGTTGGGGTGAGGCGGGTGCGCCCGCTGGTGATTTATGTGGACGTGGATGACACGCTGGTGCGATCCTACGGCAGCCGCCAGATCCCCATCACAGGTGTGATCGAGCGCCTTCGTCGGCTCTGCGCTGAAGACGGCGTCGTGGCGTATTGTTGGTCCTCCGGCGGCGCCGAATATGCCCGGGACGTCGCTGAACGTCTGGGGATTGTGTCTCTGTTCGTGGCGTTTTTGCCCAAGCCGAACTTGATGATCGACGATCAGCCGCCGAGCGCCTGGCCTGACGTGTCTGTGCTCCACCCCAACGAGGCGATGAGCACGGACGCGGCGGCGGCGCGAGCGAAGCTGGGGTGGGGAGGGGATGACGGCTGAGCGTTGTCGCCTCGTGCCAGGGGCGTCGCCTTCTACACCGCATATTGACGCGATCGAGCATTCTTGGG
>JBEAVX010000478.1:0-7643 GCA_041160755.1 Pseudomonadota bacterium | reverse complement strand
CCCGCGCATCGTGCGCGCCCGGGCGATGCGCGCCGCCCACGAGCTGAGCCTCACGCCGTGGGGCTGCCGTCTGCGCGCCCTGTGGCACCTCGACCCGGCGGGCGCCCTGCCCGCCTTCGTCGTCAACCGCGCCGCCGCCCAGCTCAGCGAGCAGGTTCACCGCCGCCTCAAGAAGCTCCTGTATGAGCTGCACAACGAGACGCGCCGCTTCGGGGAGAAGCGGCCGCGTCAGGTGGATTACCGGGGCTGAGCGAGGCGGGGCTAGCCGCGGGCTCAGGCCTTGGGCGTCGCCGCCTCGTTCGACCGGGCCAAGGCCTCGCTCCAGCGCACCCGGCCCGTGAGCTGCATCAGCAAGAACAAGGTCGCGATGGAGAGCACGGTCACGGTGAGCCCGGTGAAGCCGTCGAAGAAGTGCGCCAGCGAGAAGCCCACCAGGTAGATGAGCTGGGCGATGGCGGCCTCGATGAAGGCGAAGCGGGAGGAGACGACGAGGCGCAGGTAACTCACGACCAAGCCGACGCTGACGACGCTGGAGAGCCCGAAGGCCTGCTCCACGGGGAGGTGGTCAGCGCTGTAGGCGAAGAGCAGGTGGAAGGCGAAGAAGGCCCCGGCGATGAGCGCGTAGTTGATCGGGTGAATCTCGATGCCGCGCATCATCGAGAGCATGAAGATCACCAAGAAGAAGAAGAACAGAGACACCGGCGCCGAGAAGCTCAGCTCCGTGGCCAGCTCGCCGGGCTGCACCCGCTGGGGCATCACCATGCCCACGCCATAGCCGGTCACGACCTGGGCGAAGTCCCAGTCCAGCCGCCAGCCGGGGCCCTCTTGGGTCTTCGTGGACGGGCTCATCGTCTGGGCCGGGAAGTCGATGTCGGCGAAGTCCGTGACCACGGAGACGTGGAAGTCCTCCAGGTTCGAGACGCTGCTCGTGGGGCTGTAGCGCCACTCGTCGCGGCCCCGGCTCTTGTACCCGGCGCCGACGCTCACCACGTCGCCGGGGTTGACCGGCACCCGGGCGGTGACGAGGCCGTTCTCAGGCACGAGCTCCCGCGCGCGGTCCACGCCGTTGATCACGAAGGTGAAGTCGTCGTAGATGCCCTGCTGGTCGGGGAACCCGAAGCTCACGTCGAGCCAGCCCGCCTCGGCGCGGTCATGGCGGTAGGTCCAGGCGCCCTTCATGTCGACGTCGTAGAGCGCGTACCACACGAGGCCCTTGCGGCGCGGGTCCAGGGTGAGCTTGGCCTCCACGTCCGTCGAGGCCGGCAGGCGCAGCAGCTCGTGGTCGATGCGGTTCACCCCGCGCACCTCGGTGGCTTTGCCGTCCTTCGTCTCGGTGCGGGTGAAGGGCTCTTCAGTCACCCAGCGGAAGATCAAGGTCGGCGCCCGCTGCACCTGGGGCGTGCCCCAGAGCTCGGTGATCTGCCCCTCCATCTCGTAGGTTTGTTGGTTTGTGCGGGTCTGGGTGATGCCGCCTAAGGTGAGCCAGGCGACGGCGGACACCACAAAGACGACGATAATCCCGATCATTCGGAGGACTGGGTGCATGTTGAGCGAGCCTCTGGTGGACCCTCTCTTTGTAGCCCCCCGATCGCGCAGGCCCGGCGAAGGGGATTCGCCGGGCCTGAGGAGAGTTTGTGCAGCGACCGCGCAGGCGGCTCAGATCGGGCCGGTCGCGTCCTGGCGAACGATCACGAGGTCGGGCACCAAGGCCGCCTTGATCTCTTCACCACGCAAGAACAGGCAGTAGTTCTCACCGTCGGGGCAAGGCTCACACTCGGCCCCGACGCCCGCGACGAAGTTGCAGAGGTACTCCGGGTCGTCCTGGTCGAGCAGGGCGTCCATCTCGCGGGTGTCGGCGAGGCCCCAGAGCTTCCCGCCCGCGAAGGAGCTGCCGTCGGGGGCGAAGGTGCCTTCGAGGTGGAAGTCCCAGACCGGGATGCTCACGCCGCTGTAGGTGATGGTGATGCCCGCGTTGTCGGCGGAGAAGAACGGCGGCTCGGCGAAGTTGACCCCGGTGAAGTCCCAGGTGGGGATGTACTCACCGTCGAGCTTCTTGAGCTGGAAGTACTCGCCGTCCGAGGACACCCGGCCCTGGGAGCCGACGAGGCTCATGTCGACGCCGTCCAGCGCCGTGACGCCGACGAGGATCGGCACGTCGATGTACAGCGACAAAAGCCCGCCGATGCCCACGGGCTCGGTGAAGTTGACGTCGCCGAACTCGATGACGTAGGTGCGGGACACCAGCTCCGCCGGGTCGATGGTCAGCGGGGCGCCGTAGTCCGAGGTGGTGAAGAAGGTCTCGTAGCTCGCGCCGCAGACGTCGATGACGAGGCTGTGCCGCACGCTCGCGGCGAGGCCGCCCGCCCGGGTGAGCGTGGCGATCTCGGCGCTCGCGTTCCACTCGGCCTCGACGGTGTAGACCTCGCCGGTGTCGGCGTTGGTGAGGATGAACGCCGCGTCATCGGCCTCGACGGGCACGGTGAACTGAACGGTGATCGGATCCCGGTAGAAGACGTCCTCTTCGTCCTCCAAGGGGGTGATCGCCTTGGGCTTGGCGTCGCAGGGGATCTCCACCTCGGTGTCGTCGGTGTCGTCCCCGCCGCCGCTGTCGTCGGCGGCGCTGTCGTCGGTGACCGAGGTGTCATCGGTCGGGGTGTCGTCGCCCTCATCTCCTTTGCAAGCGATGAGCGCCAGCAAAGCCAGCATCGATGTGCGCATGGTCTCCTCCAGAGAGCGGCCGGGTCAGTAGTCGACCTCGACCTCGATGATGTACCAGTAGAGGTCGCCGTAGGGGGTCTCGGGCCGGTACCGCACCTTGAGGTACCAGATCGAGCCGTCGCCTGCGGCGCGGGTGAAGTCAGGGTCTAAGCTCGCGCTCTCGCTGCTCTTGTCCCAGGTGTCCTGGAGCACGTCGTAAGGCACACCATCGGTGCCTTCTTTGGTGAAGTAGAGCTGCAGGCGCGGGGTGAGCGGCGAGCCGAAGCCCTGGGCCTGAACCTTCACGCTCACCATCGACTTCTCGGTGGGCGTGGTGAAGGCGTACCAGTCGTACTCCGTGGCGCTGTCAACCACCCCGAAGATGCGCTGGCCGACGGTGATGGGCTGGGCCGTCTCCCAGGTGGAGTGGTCTTCAGACTCCATGTCGGTCCAGGTGGTCGGCGGCTTCGTCGTGGACGCCAAGAAGCGGTAGTCGTGGTCCTCGCCGAAGCCTTGGTAACCGTCGGTCATGAAGACGGTCCAGACGTCGGACTTGGCCACGGGCACGACGAGCAGCGGGTCGTTGGAGGTGGCGCCGCGGTACACGGCGGCGCTGTACCCCCGCTGGGACTCGACGTTCATCACCGGATCGGCCTCAGAGCCACGGTCGGCGGCGTCTACGTCGATCTTGAGCCAGCCGCCCTCGGGCATCGAGAACGTGAACACGTCAAAGTCGCCCTTCTCGCCGAAGTTTCCGCAGGCGAAGGACTCCATCACGATCTCGTTGGCGACGGCCGTGTTGTAGTTGGGCTCGACCTCGGGCTGGTCACAGGGCGGAGGTGGGGTGGTGTCTTCAGGCGGCGTGGTGTCCACCGGGCTGTCTTCAGTCTCGGAGTCTTCCACCTCGGACTCCTCCGGGGGGTCCGGCGGAAGCCCAGGGTTGAAGCACGAGGTGAAGCACCCTTTGCAGGCGGTGAACAAGCCGAGCGCTAGGAAGGGTCGCATTGGGTGAAGACTCCTCTCATCTCAGCCACCTTAACGTGAACCCGACGGGCCTTGCAGTGATTCCGGCGTTGCGCCGCCCGCGCTCTCGCGTAGCGACCCCGTGGAAGGGGCGCTATGATGCGTGCTTGGAGACGCAATCATGAAAAACGGCGCCCTTCTGACTCGGCTTCCTGTCGTGCTTCTCGCCATCAGCGGATGTGATGGCTCCGAGAACAACGTCAACCAGCTCTTCCCTGAGATCCTTGTGAGCCCCACAGAGGTGGACTTCGGGGAGGTCGTGAAGGACTACCCCGCCACCGTGGCGCTGGAGATCATCAACGGCGGGCGCGCGCCCCTGAACATCAGCAGCATCGCGCTCCGTGGGGACGGCGTGGTGCCTTACGCCGTAGACATCACCGCGGCGGAGATCGGCTGGAACAACACCGAAGAAGACCCGACGGCCGACCGCGAGGTGGTGAACCTCACCTTCTTGCCGCCGAACTACTTCACGTATGACGCCGAGCTAGTGATCAGCTCGAACGACCCGAACTACCCCGAGTGGGTCGTGCCCGTCACCGGCGTCGGCAGCGACGGCCCCACCCCCGACATCGAGCTTGAGCCGATGTCTCTGGACTACGGCGAGGTCACCCCGGGCACGATCTCGACGAAGTGGGTCACGATCAAGAACGCGGGCGACGGCGACCTGGTCATCAACTCCACGGCCCAGACCGGCTCCGGCGACTTCTCCATCGCCACCGACCCGCGCGGCCAGACCATCGTGGCCGGCGGCAGCGTGCAGATGATCGTGCTGTACTCGCCGAACATCCCGGATGTAGAGGGCGAAGAGATCGGCGACGACGGCGTGATCACGCTCACCACGAACGATCCCGACGAGTCCACCGTCGAGATTCAGCTCGTGGGCAACGGCGGCAGCACGTTTGAGTACCCCATCGCCGAGATCGACTGCCCCGGCGTCGGCGCCCCGCCGGAGACGATCGTGCTCGATGGCTCGGGCAGCGTCGATCCCATGGGCTACGCGCTCATCGACTACAACTGGTTCTTCCCCAACGGCGAAGACGACGACTGCCCCGACGGCTCCACCTGCACGCTCCAGGCCTCGGCGGGCACGTCGAGCGAGCTGTACATGGACATCGCCGGGGAGTACGAGGTCAACCTCCAGGTCACCAACGAGATCGGCGTCAAGTCCGCCCCGGCGCGCTGCGTCATCGACGCCATCCCCCAAGACCAGATCCACGTCGAGCTGCTCTGGGACACGCCCCGGGCCGACCTCGACCTGCACATGTCGAACGCGACGGACGTGTCGCTCTTTGACTCCCCCGACGACGTGGCCTACTGCAACCCGCACCCCGAGTGGGGCGACAGCAGCACCACCCTGGACGACCCGCGCCTCGACATCGACGATCTCTCTGGCTACGGCCCGGAGAACATCAACGTCGAGGAGCCCTACACCGGCCAGTACCCCGTGCGGGTCCACTACTTCGACGACAACGGCGACGGCGCGACCACGGCCACGGTGCGGTTCTACATCTACGGCGTGCTCGCGAGCACCTACAGCCGCGTGCTGGAGCGGAACGAGGTGTGGAGCGTCGCGACGATCCGCTGGCCCGAGGCGCTGATCGTCGAGGAGGACACCGTCGCCACGGCCTCCGCCCGGACCTGCTTCTAAGCCCACGCCCAGACTCGGCAGAACGATCACGAGCCCTCGGAGCCCCGCTCCGGGGGCTCGGTGTTTTTCGCCTTGACGACGGGGCCCGGGGTGCGAAAGATCGTCGTGCGCACACATGAAAATATGCGCACATGATCTCTCGATGCCCCAGGAGGACTCATGAACGGCACCCGACTCACCCTCGCCGCGACCGCGCTCTCCCTCTTCACCGGCTGCGCCGTGATCCACGCCGATCAGGTGGGGGTGAAGACGCGCCTCGGGCGCCTCGCCCCGGAGGTCTACGAGCCTGGCCCCGTGGTCTACAACCCGCTCGTGAGCCGGGTGATCGCCCTGCCGACCCGCACGGTGAACCTGGAGGTGAAGCTCGACCTGCCGAGCAGCGAGGGCCTCAACATCCGCGCCGAGATCTCGATCCTCTACAGCATCGACCCCAACTACGCCGATGACATCGTGCGCACCATCGGCACGAACTACGAGGAGGTGATGATCCTGAGCGTCTTCCGCTCGGCGGCGGCGGACGTCTGCGCCCGGTTCATGGCGAAGGACATGTACACCAGCGCCCGCCAAGACATCGAGCACGAGATCAAGACCCGCATGGACGAGATCCTCGCGCCGCGCGGCTTCACCATCGAGAACGTGCTCCTCAAGAGCATTCAGCTCCCGCCGGGGCTGCAGGCGGCGATTGAGGACAAGCTAGAGGCCGAGCAGGCCGCGCAGCGCATGGAGTTTGTGCTCTTGCGGGAACAACAAGAGGCCGAGCGCCGCCGCATCGAGGCCGAGGGCGTGGCCCAGGCCCACGACCTGCTCACCGAGAGCCTCAATGACGAGATCATCGCCTGGCAGTCCCTCGCCGTGTTTCAGGAGCTGGCCATGTCGCCCAACACGAAGATCATCGTCACCGACGGGGCCACGCCGATGTTGATCGACGCCGCGTCCACGGCGCCCGCGCCGGCGCCAGCGCCAGCGCCACCCAAGGCGGCGCCACGCTGAGCGAGGCTCAGCGGCGCAAGGCGGGCCACCGGTCGAGGAGCCCCCGCGCGGCCTGGGCCAGCTCTCGGCCGGTGTAGGGTTTGCTCAAGAAGCCCTCGTTGACCTCGGGGGTCATGTCCGAGGTCTCCGGGGTGAGGCTCGACGTCCAGAGGATCGGCGCGGTCACACCCCGGATGCGGAGCTGGTGGGCGAGGCTCGACGGGGCGCGGTCGGGCAAGCTGGCGTCGAGGATCAGCAGGTGCGGCTCAGGGGAGGTGGTGTCTTCAGCGGCGCTGATCAGCTCATCGGCGCGCTGGAAGGTGCGCACCTCATACCCGAGGCCGCGCAGGCGGATGCCCGCGAGGTCCACGAGCTCCCCCAGCCCGTCGGCCACCCACACCCGCTCGTCCCCCCGAGGCGGCTCGGCGCTCCCACGGGGCGATGGCTCGATGCCGACCGCGCGCGGGTCGGAGAGATCCGAGAAGATCCCCATCAACACCCGTTTGCCCGTGAGGGGGTCGGAGATGGCCCGGGTGGAGACCTCCACGGGGCGCTCCTTGCCGCCTCGGCAGGTGATGAGCCAGCGGGCGCGGTAGCCCTCAGAGCGCAGGAGCTCGCGGATCGTCGCGGTGACCTGGGCGCGGTAGGTGGGGTCGGGGTAGACGAGGTTCAGCCAGCCGACGCGGTCGACGTCGGCCCGGGACCAGCCCGAGAGCGCGGCGAGGCGCTCGTTGTAGTGGAGGATCTCCCCGGACTCTGCGGCGACGATCACCCCTTGATCCGAGGCGCTCAGGAGCGCGTTGAGCATCCCCTCGGCGAGGGTGTGGCGCGCGCTCGCCTGAATCGCGAGGTCGTGGGCGCTCGTCAGGCGAATGACCTCGTCGAGCTCTTTCATCTGGTCGTCGGTGAACGGGAGGGTCTGGGGGAAGAGCGCGAGGCCCCAGACCTCTTTGCCCCGACGCAACGGGAAGAGGGCGCAGTAGCGGATGCCTTTGGCCCAGGCCGCGACGCCGAGCTCGTCGTCGGGCTCAGGCTCGGGCAAGGTGTACTGGAACGGCGCGCCGTGGCTGAGCACCTCCCAGACCACGTCGGTCTGAAGGGTGAAGGTGTTGCTGAGCTGCCGAAGCTCACCCCGCTCATCGCTGCTGACGAGGCGTCGCAGCTCGTCCCCGCGCTCATTGACCATGACCACGGCGCCGATCGTCTCCCGCACGGCGCACAGGTAGCCCAAGGTGAGGCCCCAGAGGCTCCGCGCGTCCTCAGCGGCCGCGAGGGCGCGCGGAGCCTCTGGGGCATCACCTTGGGC
>JBEAVX010000469.1:0-3122 GCA_041160755.1 Pseudomonadota bacterium | reverse complement strand
ACACTCCCCCCATGCGCACCCCACAGACCGCCGCCCTGACCCTCGCCCTCGCCGCCTGCGACGGCGCCGAGCCCACGCCCGCCGACGCCCCCACCTGGCACGCCGACGTGGCGCCGATCGTCTCCCGAAGCTGCGCGGGCTGCCACGTCGAGGGCGCCATCGGCGGCTTCTCGCTCGGCACCTACGACGACGCCCGGGTGCTCGCCGGGCCGATCCGCGACGCCGTACAGAGCCGCCGGATGCCGCCCTGGGGCGCAGACAACGACTGCAACACCTATGAGAACGACCGCGCGCTCACCGACGACGAGGTCCAGACGATCGTCGCTTGGGTAGACGGCGGCGCCCAAGCGGGCGACCCGGCGGACTCCCCGGGGCTGGTCGCGCCGCGCACGCCGCCGACCCTCGACCGTGTGGACCTGAGCCTCAGCCTCGCCGAGCCCTACACCCCCCAGGCGAGCCCCGATGACTACCGCTGCTTCTTGATCGAGTGGCCCTATGAGGACCGTGTGTGGGTGACCGGCTACGAGGTGGAGCCCGACAACGCGGCGATCGTGCACCATGTCATCCCGTTCTTGATCGATCCCGACGACGCCGAGACCTACCGCGCCTTAGACGCCGCCGACCCCGCCCCGGGCTACACCTGCTACGGCGGCCCCGGCGGCGACGTACAGACGCTCATCAACACCCGCTGGCTGGGCTCCTGGGCCCCCGGCGGCGGCGCGCGGCTGATGCCTGAAGGCTACGGCGTGCGGGTGAAGCCGGGCTCGCTCGTCGCCGTGCAGCTTCATTACTACAGCCTCACCCCGCCGGGCCCGGATCAAACCCGGGTGAACCTGCGCATCTCCGAGGAGGAGCTCGGCTGGGCCGACGTGCAGCCCTGGACGGAGGTGGCCTGGGTCTTGGGCTTCGGCATGGAGATCCCCGCCAACACAGAGGACGTCACCCACGTCTTTGAGTACACCGAAGAGGAGAGCTCGTTCACCCTGCACGATCTCGCCCTTCATATGCACACGATGGGCCAGTCTGGAGAGATGCGCGTCATTCGCGCCAACGGCGACGAGGAGTGCCTCGTGCAGGTGCCCCGATGGGACTTCAACTGGCAGACGGCCTACGCCTTGGCCGAGCCCGTCACCGTGAACCCCGGCGACACCGTGCGCCTGACCTGCACCTGGGACAACCCCACCAATGAGGACGCCGCCTGGGGCGAAGGCACCGGCGATGAGATGTGCCTGGGCATCACGCTTCTGACCTCAGACGACTAAGCCGCCCGGCGCCGCAGGCCAAAGAGGGCCAAGAGCATCCCGGCGACGAGGCCCGACGGGGCGGGCGCCTGGGCGCAGCCGCAGCCTTCAGTCGACGTCTCGGCGTCCTCCGGCGCGGTGTCTGCCGGGGCGTCTGTGTCGTCGCTCGCGGTGTCGTCGCCCGCCGTGTCCCCGCCCGTGTCTTCAGCGGTCTCCCACGGGTAATCCACCCCTTCGCCGCTGAGCACGACCTCGGCGGCGACGCTCTGCAGGTACGCCGCGTCGGTGATCGAGCTGGGCGCGGGCAGGCCCTCGGGGCTCAGGCCGGTGACGCTCGCGTAGATCACGCAGGCCGTGAGGTAGGTGCCGCGCTCGGACGGGTGGCTGCCGTCGTCGGTGTACAGCGCGTGAAACGGCCCGCCGACGGTGAGGGGGTCGGCCCCGGCGTCGAGCTGATCTTGGTACACCCGCTGCCACGCGAGGCCCGCCGGGGCCAGCCAGGCCTGGGCGCCGTCCGCGCTCGCGAGCTCGACATAACGGTGGTACCCCTCGGCCAGCTCCGCCTGCATGGTCAAGAAGTCGGGGTACAGGTCCGGGTTCTGGCTGTCGCCGTCGCGGCGGCCCCAGGTCATCAAGAACATCGTCTGGGCGCCGATGGCCGTGGCGGAGGTGTCCAACGAGACGGCGGCGGCCTGGCTCTCGACGAGGTCGGACTGGCCGTCGGGGAAGCCGGGGATCTGGCTCTGCTCCTGCAAGAACACCCAGTCTTGTGGGCTCTGAAAGGCGAGCTGCCAGGCGCTCCCGTCGCGCTCAATCTCGGCGACGTGCTCCGAGAAGCGCATCCCGGGCTGGGCGAGGCGCTCGGAGGTGGGCTCGCCGCCCCCGGCGAGGAAGAGGGCGAGGGTGACCTCGTCGAGGTTGCCCATAAACGTGTAGGAGTTGCCGAGGAAGAGCATGGGCCATCATCGCACAGACGCGGGCCGATCGCTGGCGCCCGCGGTCGTGTTATTCTGGGCCCAAGGCGCGCTCTGCTACACCGCGCCGTGGAGGACAGCAGCATGAGCCGTGTGGATGAGCTCCTGGTCGAGATTCGGCGGAGCCTGGCCGACGCCGCCGCAGACCCTGACGCGGATGAGCAGGTGAAGAAGGCGCGCGCGGCGCAGGGGCTCAAGCTCCTCGCGGAGCTGGCGCCGCTCTTGCGGGCGCAGGCCAAGCAGGTCCAGCGAGAGGCCCACCAGAACGTCGAGATCATCGAGGCCCTCATCCACGCCACCGAGGGCGAGCGGTGGCGCGCCGAGGAGCTCGCGGCGCTCAACGCCCGGGTGGCCCGGGGCGAGGCCAGCCAACAAGAGGCCGAGGACACCCTCCTCCGCCTGAGCTTCGCCAGCGACGCCGGGCGCCTCATCGACTGAACCGCACGCGCGCTCCCCTCTCCTTCTTCCACCAAGGAGCCACCCCATGAGCCGAGTCATCGCGCTGACAGACGCCCTGAACGCCCTCTTGGACGAGTCCAAGGCCGACCCCAACCCCGATGAGGCCACCAAAGCCGCGCGCCAGGCCCGCGCCGCGACCTTGATGGACGAGCTCACCGCCGAGCTCCAGGCCCAGACCGCCGCGCTCAACGCCGAGGCCGAGCGGATGCGCGCCGACACCGCCCGGATGAACCGCGAGGCCGAGCTCTACCGCTGGAAGACCGCGCAGATGGAGGATCTCGTCGCCCGGGCCGGGTCAGTCGTCGAGGCCGTCGGCGTCGTTCATCATCGAGATCGTGAGCAGCTCGGTCTCGGCCTCCTCTTGGGTCAGCTCGCCGCGCTCGGCCCGGGGCGGACGGTCTTACAGCCAGTTGCCGGCCGCGCCGGGCGCCGATATCGGGGTTTATGC
>JBEAVX010000445.1:0-2633 GCA_041160755.1 Pseudomonadota bacterium | reverse complement strand
CTCCGACCCGGCTGGCCTCACGGCCACGGTGGCCGGCAAGAGCGTCACCACGCCGAGCCGCGTAGACCTCAAGCCCGGCGAGTACACCGTGCGTTACTCCCAAGGCGGCGAGACGGTCTTCGACTGCCCGGTGAAGGTCGATGAGAACAACACCCGCGTCAAGTTAGAGAGCCGCAGGGAGCCTTTCAAATGCCGATGATCTTCGCCTGGTTGGGACTTTCCAGCGCCGCGTTCGCCCAAGAGTGCGCCGCCATCGACCTCGACGCCGAGGTGGAGTACGCGGTCACCAACGTCACCGACCTCGCCTTAGACGACGCCCGGCGCGTGGCGGACGCGGCGATCCTCAACCTGAGCTGCCTCCAGCGCGTCGCCGACCCCCAAGACCTCGCGACCTTGTGGCAGGTGCTCGGCGCAAGCGACGTGTACGACGGCAAGACCGCGGACGCCGCCCCCGACTTTGTCCAGGCCGCCGTCATGGCGCCCGGCTTCTTTAACGATCGCCTCGGCCCCGAGCCCCGCGCCGCCTGGGAGGCCGCCGCCCAGACCGTGAGCGGCGAGGTGGTCGTCGAGGTGTGGCCCATCTCCGGCAACGCCGTGCTCTACATCGACGGCGTGATCCGCGACGAACAGCCCGTCACCTTGCCCCCGGGCACCCACCTCATCCAGGTCGCCGTTGGCGCCGACGTGGTGTTCGGCCGCGCGCTCATCTTGGAGGCCGGCCAGTCCGCCCGGGTCGAGACCGGCCTGCCCGAGCCCGAGCGGGAGAAGGCGCCGGTGCCGCTCCTCCTCGGCGTCGCCTCGGCCTTGGGCGCGGCGGGGGCCTACACCGGCGCGGTGCTCATCGACCGCCGACTGGAGGGCCACAGCGCCAACGGCGACGCCGAGGCCCTCGCCCAAGATCGCGCCCGGTCGGCGATGCTCGGCTACGGCGTCACCCCGGCGCTCATGGTCGGCGCGGCGGCGGGGATCACCCTGCACATCCGGGCGCGCTGAACGATCGGCGGGGCCGAGAGGATCGCCGGATCAGGTGATCTTCAACTTCAGCTTGACGATTGGCACGTCAAGAGCAACGATCGGGACATGCTCCCGCTCCTCCTGCTGACGTTGGCCTGCGCGCCCAAGGTGATCAAGTACCCCGGCTTGGAGGCCAGCTCTGCGCCCGCCGCGCAGGAGGCGCCCCCAGCCAACGCCGCCGCGCCGCAGGCCGCCGCCGCGAAGCCCGTCGCCCAGCCTGTCGTCGCCGCGACCCCTGCGCCGAAGCCCGTCGCCGCGAAGCCCGCGCCGAAGCCCGTCGCCGCGAAGCCCGCCGCGAAGCCCGCGCCGAAGCCCGCCGCCGCGAAGCCCGCGCCGAAGCCCGCGCCGAAGCCCGTCGCCGCGAAGAAGAAGCGCCCGACCCGCGAAGAGCGCGTCGCTGACCGCCGAGACGCCCGGGAGGATCGCCGCGAGGCCCGCCGGGACGATCGCCAAGACGCCCGCCAGGCCCGCCGCGACGACCGCAAAGGCGAACGCCGCGCCGCCCGAGGCCGCGAGACCGACGGCGAGCGCGTCGCCAAGGCGGCGGCGCACTACATCGGCAAGACCTCGCTCACCTGCAACGGCAAAAACTACCGCTACGACTGCTCCGGCTTCGTGAACGTGAGCTACGCCCGGGCGGGCTACGATCTCGGCCTGCTCAACACCGCCGCGCTCTACGACCTCGCCAAAGAAGAGGACCTCTACCACCGCCGCCGCCGACCGCTCGTGGGCGACGTGGTCTTCTTCGACAACACCTACGATCGCAACGGCAACGGCAAGCTCGACGATCCCCTGAGCCACGTCGCCATCGTCGAGTCCATCGACGAGGACGGCACCATCACCCTCATCCACAAGGGCTCCAGCAAAGGGGTGGTGCGCATCGTGATGAACCTGGAGCACCCCGAGGAGGCCCGCAGCCCCGAAGGCAAGGTGTGGAACAGCCACCTGCGCGGCAAGTCGAGCAAAGACCCGCGCGGCACGGAGTACCTCACGGGCCAGCTCTGGGTGGGCAACGCGAGCTTCTGGTCGTCCAGCGCCCTCGTCGCGACGGACGACGACGAGAAGTAGCGCGGCTAACCGGCGGCGAGGCTCTCGCAGGGCGTCTCGCTGGGGCATTGGATCGAGTAGCCGCCGCACTCGCCGTCCTCGGACGGGGTGCAGTCGGCGTAGGTGCTCCACATCCGCCAGGTACCGTCCTCGTCGTGGGCGAACTTGGGATCCCCATACGGGGAGGACTCGTGGCTCTGGGACCACATCCTCAGCACCTCAAACAAGGCGTGGTCCCGGGTCATGCGCGCCGCCATCTCGTCCGGGAAGGGCATGGCCTTGTGAAGCTCGGCCTCTAAGGTCTTGAGGCGGTCCACGCAGGCCGACTCTTGGGGGCTCAGGGTGGGTGGCTCGTCCACTTGTGGGGTGTACCAGCCGCCGTCGGCCTCAAACATCAGCCGCAGGTTCACATCTTTGAAGCGATAGCCCTTGAGCGCGAACGGCACGTTGCGCACGACCCGCGCCTCGACGGAGGTGAAGATGCGCGCCGCCTTGAGATCGCAGCCGCTGGCGACGAGCGCCTCCCAGACCTGCCGCACGGGGCCCTTCGCGACGGCGACGGGCTCCGCGGG
>JBEAVX010000340.1:0-3660 GCA_041160755.1 Pseudomonadota bacterium | reverse complement strand
GGTCAGCGGCGCCCTGGTCGCCACGGACGCCGACGCGGTCCTCGGGGGGCCATCGACGGGCTCCGCGGCGGCGATGGGCCGCACCGCGACGGTGTTTGACGCGGACGCCGACGGCGCGATGGACCTCTTCGTCGGCGCGAGCAGCTCAGGCACGGTCTACGGTTACCTGGGCGGCGGCCTCTAGCTCGCCTGGGGCCGCGTCGCGCGCCAGGCCAGCGCGGTCGAGGCCAAGAGCAAGCCCGCGGCGGTGATGAACGACGCGGGCATCGCCACCCGAGAGAACAAGAGGCCGCCGAGCACAGGCCCGGTGGCCCGCGCCAAGGCCGAGAGCGACTGGTTGGTGCCCATCACGACGCCTTGTTCTGAGGGCAAGGCGCCTTTGGAGATCAGCGCGCTCAGGCTCGGGCTCAAGAAGCCGTTGAAGATCGCCAAGGCGACCAGCACGGTGATGAGCGTTGCCCAAGGCGGGGCGTAGGGCAACAAGAACAAGGTCAGGGCCATGCCGGGCACGCAGACCCGCACCAAGGCGCCCTCTCCAAAACGCCGCACGGCGGGGCCGATGAGCCCGCCCTGGACGATGGTGCCCACCACGCCGACGACGCCCAGCGCCCGGCCCACCTGGGCGGCGTTGAGCCCGTAGAAGTGCTCCTCGTACAAGGCGAAGGTGGACTCCATCATCGCGAAGGAGAAGGTGAGGGTGAAGGTCAACAGCACGGCGAGGCCGACGCTGGGGTGCTTGAGCACGGTGAGCACGGCGGCGGGGTCAAACACCCGGCGCACGCGATCGGCCTTCGCCGGGGGCTCGGGCAGCAGCGCCAAGGCGAGGACAAAGTTGATCGCCGAGAGGGCCGCCGCCGCCCAGATCGGCGCGGCGAGGCCGAAGACCGAGAGCTCCCCGCCCAGCCAAGGCCCGATGGTGAAGCCGAGCCCAAACGCGGCGCCGAGCATGCCCATGCCTTTGGCGCGGTTCTCAGGGGTGGTGACGTCGGCGATGTAGGCCTGGGCGACGCTGATGTTCGCCGCGAAGACGCCGTGCAGGGTGCGGAACATGAAGAGCATCCACAGCTCCCACGAGGCCGCGAAGCCCGCCAACATCAAGGTGCCCGCGCCGATCGAGAGGAGCAGCACCGGGCGCCGCCCCCAGCGGTCGGAGAGCGCGCCCCAGACCGGCGCGAAGAAGAACTGCGCCACGGAGTAGCAGGCCATCAACAGCGTGACCTGCATCGCCGAGGCGCCGAAGGCCTCGCTGTAGAAGGTCAAGAGCGGGATGACGAGCCCGAAGCCGATGAGGTCGACGAGCACGGTCAAGAAGATGACGAGGAGGGGGCGCACAGGCGGTCCCTATCGCGGCGCCCCCCCAAGCACCACCTCCGCACGTTATGGGGCGTGCGACCAATCTTGAGGGCTCCCATGAACCTGCAGACGATTCACGACGCCGCCGTGGCCGCGTCGCTGGAGGCTGGCGCGGCGATCGCCAGCTTCTACAAGGACTCCTACACCGTCAAAGACAAAGGCGAAGACAACCCGCTCACCGACGCGGACCTCGCCAGCGACAAGATCTTGGAGGAGCGCCTGCGCGCCGCCGACCCCGAGGCGGGCTGGCTCTCTGAAGAGACGGTCGACGACAAGTCCCGGCTCACCCAGGCGCGCTCGTGGATTGTGGATCCCCTCGACGGCACCAAAGAGTTCACCCGGGGCATCCCCGAGTTCGTCGTCTCCGTGGCCTATTGTGTCGGCCCCGACGCCGTCGTCGGCGTGCTGTACAACCCGATCACCAAGGAGCTGTTCTCGGGCATCGTCGGTGTGGGCGCTTGGTTCAACGGCCAGCCCTGCCGGGTGACCGACCACGCCGAGCTCCAAGGCGCCCGGGTGGTCTGCTCGCGCACCGAGGCCTCCAAGGGCTGGTTTGACCCCTGGAAAGACCAGCTCAACCTCATCCCGACGGGCTCGGTGGCCTACAAGTTTGGCCTCGTCGCCGCCGGTCGCGCCGAGGCGACCTTCACCAACCAGCCGCGCAACGCCTGGGACATCGCGGGCGGCGTCGCCATCGTGAACGCCGCCGGGGGCCGCTGCACGAACCGCCACGGCGAGCCCTACCGCTTCAACACGCCCAACCCGCTGCAAGACGGCGTGTGCTGCACCAACGGGGCGATCCACCCGGCGGTGGTCGAGGTCATGAAGATTCAGGGCTGAGCCGCCGAGGTCGGGGCCTCGACCGCTGGGCCCCAACCTCTGGCCGAGACCCTGTGTTATCAAGGTCATGCACATCTGAGCGCGTGAGCTATGGGCGAACCACGCCGGTACAACATCCTCGGCACCCTCGGGAAGGGCGGGTTCGGGACGGTCTACAAGGCGCAGCTTCAAGGCAGCGCGGGGTTCACGAAGATCGTCGCCCTGAAGGTGCTCAACGCTGAGGTCGCCGGGAAAGAGGAGTTCGCCCGCCGCGCGCGTGATGAGGCCCGGGTGCTCGGCCTCGTGCGCCACCGCGCCATCGTGCAGGTGGACGGCCTCGTGGTGCTGCAAGGCCACTGGGTCGTGGTGATGGAGTACGTCTCGGGCGTAGACCTCAAGCGGCTCATGCAGGCGGGCCCTGTGCCGCCGGGCGTGGCCTTGGAGATCATCGAGGAGGTGGCCCAGGCCCTTGACGCCGCCTATCGCCAGCCCGGCCCCGAGGGCAGACCGCTCGGTTTGCTGCACCGCGACATCAAGCCGTCGAACCTGCGCATCACCGAGCGGGGTGAGGTGAAGGTGCTCGACTTCGGCACCGCCCGGGCGAACTTCCAGAGCCGCGAGGCCCAGACCCAGGCGCTCACCTTCGGCACCGTCGGCTACATGGCGCCGGAGCGGATGGACTTTGAGGACCTGCCCGCAGGCGACGTGTACGCCTTGGGCGTGGTGCTCTATGAGCTGCTGATCGGCGAAGAGCTGGGCCGCACGTCCCCCCGCGCCGACCGCCACGGGGCCCTGCTCACCAAAGCGACGGCCAAGATGCGGGAGAAGGCCGTCGCCGAGCCCCTCATCACCTTCGTGCTCAACCTGCTCGCCTATGAGCCCGCCGACCGACCGCCCATCGCCGACGTCGACAACATCTGTCGTGCGCTGCGTGGGCCGCTCGGGCCGCCGTACCTCGCGGACTGGGCCGAGGCGCTCATCCCCCGGCTGATGTTGACCGACCAGAAGACCAAGCTCGACGGCATGACCGGGGTGAGCCTCACCGAGCAGTCGGGCTACACCTCCGTGGTGATCGACCCCGAGTCGGCCTTGGCCAAGGCCCCGCCGACGCCCCAGGCCCCGGGCAAGATCACCGTGGCGTTCGGGCGGCCCCGCAGCGTCGTCTTGCCCTTGCTCGTCGCGTTCGTCGCCGTGGGCGCGTTCTGCGGCATGGGCTCGGTCTTGGCCTGGCTTCTGCTCGACCCGATGAGCCCGCTCAACCGACGCTGAGCGGGCGCTCGGACGAGACGCCCTAGATCGCCTCGCAGACGGGCTCGCTCTCGTCGTTGTACGGCGAGGGCGAGACGGTGCCGGTGACCGAGACCGTCGGGCCGCTGACCCGCACACGCCCGTCGGCGCCGTCGCCGCCGAGCTGGTTGACGTTCACCGAGGTGTCGACGGGCTGTCCCAGGCCGCCGTCGGCGAGCACGCTGCCGGTGACGCTCACGG